>JANQLZ010000018.1 GCA_028280325.1 Bacillota bacterium | reverse complement strand
TCTGTGTTTTTATAAAGTTTTACTGCTGCACTTGTTTATATACTCCATCAGTTTAGGCTCTACCTGAAAAATTTCTTTTAGCTTTTGATAATCTGCAGCAGACTGTTCAATTCTTTTCTTTCGGCAGTTTCCTTTGATAGCCCTAATCATAATATTCTTGGGAGTCTCGCTGGCTGGCACATATTCAAATAAAATTGTCTGATATCCGGCCATTTCCAGAACCAAACTCCTCATCGTATCTGCCACCATATCTGCTATTCTTTCTTTATAAATACCAAACTTAGTTATCGATTTAATTGGATGGTTTTTCATATTAGATCTTACATAATGTTGACAACAGGAGACAGCCATAATATATTGGGCTTTTTCGATGATTCCTTTGGCAATTGCCATGTCTGTTGCGGAATCACAGGCATGCAGACTAAATACAATATCTGGACTTTTATCTAACGCAACCTTAAAAATATCGGCACATATAAAATTCATATTGTTCAAGGACAGGCTATGGGCAGCTTTAATTGATTGCTCAATTACATAATGATTGTAGTCAATTCCAATGAAATGTACTTTTCTTCTTAATACTTTTGTCAGATAAAAATTGGCTATAAATGATAAATAGCTTTTTCCACAGGCACAGTCAACCAGAGTCAGAGTCCTTTTTTGGGAAAGTCTGCTGACAGCTTTTTCGATATGAATTAAATAATCAAGAACCTGACGATTCTTACGTAACTTGTTTTGATATTGAACACCTGATTTATTGGCTAAACCTATCGCAGAAAAAATTGCTTTTAATTCTGCTGAATCTATTCTAATGTTATTCATAATATACCTCATAATCTCAATTTCTCGGTCAGCATAATGACAAAAAAAGTAGTACTGGGCACAAAATAAAGAACACCAAAAAAATAACTAGAAATAGCACAAATCTCACAGCATCTGCTGCAAGCAACATCTAATTATTTAATTGCATGTTCAGTTTTTGATCCTTCCCGTACTACTAAAGGTATATTTTATGAAATAACTTTAGAAAGTCGGATTACATTCCACCTTTCAAATCTGTTTACTGTTTTATTCTAGCTTATTATCCTGTTTAGTTCAACAGCCTAGCTGCACTTGCAGAAACTGGCAATGCAAATCTTTGAAGTTATTGTAGTTAAAGTCAGTTACAATTAGTCAAATGCCCACTTAACAATTTCTGTTTTGTAATATACAATTAATATAACATATTTTTGGGAGTGAGTTATATGATAAATACGGTTTTAGGACCAGTTAAAGCAAGCGAATTAGGTACTACCCTGTGCCATGAGCACATTATGTGGAACCCGAGGGGAGCTGGAAATGAAGCAGACTACGATAGAGATAAAATACTGAAAAAAATGCTTCCTTATCTGCTTGAACTCAAAAAGTTGGGATGCAATACTTTAGTAGATGGTACCCCCTTCGGTAGCGGCAGAGATATAAAGCTATTGCAGGAATGTTCCAGAAAATCCGGGCTACATATCTTAACCTGTACGGGGGCCTGGGATGGAGAGAGTAGCGAAAGATATATACCTGAAAAGCTGAAAATCAGTACAATAGAAGAAATAGCCAGCATCTGGACAACAGAAATTGAACAGGGCATAGCTGGAACAGGCGTTAAACCGGGGTTTATCAAAATTGCTCTGGGCGATGCTGGTAAGGTCACTGAGCTGCAGCATAAACTATTGAGGGCAGCTGCCCAAGCCAGTAATACGACCGGCCTGCCCCTACAATGCCATATGATACCGTCAAAGGTGGTTACTGAGGTTGTTGAAATACTTGAAGATGAGCAAATGCCGCTGTCCAGGCTGGTCTGGCTCCATGCTGATACCGAAAAAAATTATCCGCTTATTATTCAGCTGATGAATAAAGGGGTGTGGGTAGAATTCGACTGGACCCTTTCCACAGCCACAGACTTTTCCTGGTATGTAACAAAGATTAAAGACCTGGTATCAACCAATTTAATTGATAAGCTGTTGATTTCTCAGGACGCCGGTATCTACATAGTTGGTGTTAATGAAGACGCGTTTTCTATACGGCCTTATAGCCGGGTATTTAAAGAATTTGTTCCTCACTGCTTGGAACAGGGCATATCTCAAAGGACCATAGATCAAATCTTTATTGAGAATCCATCGATAGTTTTGAATAGTGGCTTTACTTCGTAAACGTGGTGGAATTGCTTATTACAATAGCTGAACGATAGTTAAAAATTGTCTGACGATTGCTGAACGATTGTTTTTGCCTGGATTGCATTATAACGGGGCGGCTTCCAGGCCGCCCTGTGTGTGGCAATAACTTAAAAATTGGATTAAAATTTATTCAATAATGTACAATCGGAACGCATGCAATGCGTTCCCTACATAATTTAAACAAACTGACCACATGGCTATTTTCCGTATTAAATACAACTGCCAACCTACTGTATATAAACGACGTAACGTATCATTAAGCGGTGGCTCACAGAATTGAGTTTAGATAAAGGAGTAGCAAAAATTTTCAACATGGATAATACAACCAGTATATCTATGTGAAAATTTTGGTGAGCGACGCCTAGCTAAACTTAATTATGGGAGCACAGCGGAAAGAACTAATAACCATAAAATATATTAGCTCGATACCCCCGCTCCCGGCTCCTAATCTGAACCAGCAATTCTCTGACAAATCCGCCTAAATCATAGTTTTCAATCTCGTCCAAATCAGCCCACACATATTCATCGGCTTCATCATTGAGAATTACCTGATTGGAATTGGTTTTGCAGATATAGTCAATAAAGATAAAGTGCTTTTGCTGGTGATAATTCTCACTGTACACACTTTCTGTGAGGCTGATTAGTTCAATATCGTAGATGTCTAAACCAGTTTCCTCCAATATCTCTCTTTTTAAAGCTTCTTCCATACCTTCACCAAGCTCAATATGCCCGCCTGGAATCACGTATTTATTGTTCCACTTAGCTGATTTACACAAAAGTACTTGGCCAGCCGGGTTAAAAATCACAGCTCCTACGGTTGGCTCAGGGTATTTTTTCATCCTCTTTCCTCGATTCTTTTTTTGTTAGCCCGTGCTGTTATGGTCCCAGCGCAAAAGGAAAAGCAAAAAGAATACTAAGCTCAGCATACTGCTCGTATAGCTTCACTTAGCATTTTTTAAGCCTTATATCGCTAATATTATTTAAGAGAGTAGCATTTCAGTACTATTTACTGCTACATTTTTTACATACTTTTTGGTCATTACTGTTGGTCCACATCAGTTTTACACCAGTTCTACTGCAAACAGGACAGGTTCCTCGCCAGCCAGGAGTTTTTTTAATATTTTTACCTCGAGTGGTTTTTCCCATAGTAACCTCCTTATATTTCAGTTGGCAGACTTAATTAAAATAACTTTTAATAAACATACCATTTATTGCTATAATTATCAAGTTTGTCAGCATAAGCGCAATATTATTTGGCTTCTGGCAATATACTTTGGGTTTGCTGCTGCTTAAAATAGCCTTTAGTTTTTTTTATAAACATCGGTACTAGAAAAATAGTAGCTACTCCCCCAATTACTTCAGATAAAGGTTGTGCCGATATGGCATAAACAAACCCAAACCCTTTTAAAAAGAACAGCAGGGGAATAAACATTACGATCTGCTGCAGAGCAAAGAGCACAGTTGAGATATTCTCCATTCCTACCGGCTGCATAGCGTATAATACTACATTAGTAGTGAAAATAAAGGGGGCAGTCAAACCATATACTAACGCCGGTAATTTAATTAAACCTACAACATAGGGGGAATTGGTAAATATTCTGGCTACCACTGAACTGTTAATTATCAACAGCAGGTTAATTGCTGATACTGAGATAAAAACAACAAGCAAAGAGATTCTCAATATTTCAAAAAACCTTGCTGTATTCTTTGCCCCTACACTGTAGGAGAGGATAACTACAGCTACACTCATCAGGCCGCTTGCTACTGAACTGCTGACAGAAAATGCATATCCAGTTATGGTTTGAACACTCAGCGCAGCTGAGCCAAAATCCGCTATTACCCGGCTTTCAACTCCCATTGTCAGCGATAAAAGAATCATTGATACAAAGACAGGCAAGCCCAATCCCATTATTTCAGCAAAATATCTACGGCCAAAGTTAACATTTTTTAATGTCAGGTTCATATCCATGTTGTTAGAATTTATATACCTGTACAGCATAACAATTTGAACTAATTCAGCCAATAAGGTACCAATAGCAGCTCCTCTTACCCCAATTTTTAATACCGCAATAAGGAAGTAGTTTATGGCAATGTTCAGCGCTACTTGAACTAGAATAGTAATCATCAGATATTTGTTTTTGCCCTCAATATACACAATTCTGGCTAAAACCATTAACACCAGAAAAATTGGCAGTCCCAAACTTATGACCTGCAGATACACAGTAGCATAAAACTTTATCCCCTCAGACACATCATAAAGCTGTAGGGCACAGGGTATCAAAAAATAAAATACAGTGCCCAGCACCACACCTGAAATTACAGCCAGCAGCACTGTATTGGCACAATAACGGTTAGCCAGCTTCAAATTCCTGGCGCCCAGATATCTGCTTACTGCTGTTGTAGCACCGTCTGACAATAAGGTGCCAAAAGCAACCATAAACAGCAGGATCGGCAGTACTATTGACATTGAAGAAACCGCATCACTACCAAAATAATTGCCCATAAAAACAGCATCAATAAAGCTGCTGATCTCGTCCAGTAATGCCATTAAAACTGATAAAACCCCCAGTTTCAGCAGCAATTTTAGCGGCTTTTCAGTGAGCATTTTGCTGAAATTATCTGTTTTTATCATAAAGAGCACCCCAGTACCACAGTTTTACCTCTGCTGGTAAACTCGCCGGTGATGGGATAGGATCCAGTACAAACATTAATCAGGTATACTTTCATAAAAAATCCCCCTGAAAAAGATAATACACCTTAGAGTAACTCTAAGCTCAAGGGGTTTAATAAAAAAATGCTCTTTTTCTGAGCATCATGACATTGATTATTAATCTTAATAATGTAGGATTAGGATACTACTGAATTTGCAACTGTAACTCTCCAATATAACCGTTTTCAGATACCATGGAAACTTTAGCTCCAACTGAAAATATTAAATCCCCTGTACAGTTCACCTTGTTCAGGTCGGTGTAATTAAAAATATCGGCAATCCTGTCTTCAAGTTCAGCTTCATGGTTGACATGGAATCTGTAGCTTAAATATTTTCCCTTCTCAAAAGTCAGCCTTTTAAAACCTTTTTTCTTGCTTTTATCTAAGATGCAGAGGCTAATATCATCATCTGTCAAATAGTAGAATAGATCACGTTTGTAAAAGTCTGACATGTCAATCTTTTTAGTGCAGAATATATCGAAGAGTTCTTTTATTGAATAATCCATTCTGTAGTCACTGCTTTTGATAACAATAAACTGCCTTTTCGGCAATGTCTTAATCTTGAATTCTTCTAAATCAAGCCTGGTAATGTTGGCGATGGTAAGAACTTCTTTTAGCTCGCGCTGAAGGGTTTGTAATCTTTTTATTTCTGCAGATACTTTTTTATAAGAAGCCTGAATTGCTTCTTTATAACTGTCCTTACTGTAATTATCAAGTAACTGTTTAATGGTTTTAATGGGTATATCACTGTCTCTTAAAATCATAATTCCGCTTAAAACATAAATATCATCGAAATCATACAATCTATAACCTTTTTCAGACAGTTGTCTGGGCTTTATCAAGCCTTCTTTCTCATAGTATCTTATCGTAAAAGGCGATATGTTCAAAAGTTTAGCAAGTTCCCCGATAGTTAGATATTTTCTCATTATCGATCCTACCAATCCAGACGCATAAATTTCATCCGCTAGAGAGTAGATTTACCTCCTCTGACATTAATCATCAACCTATATTATACCATAAATATTACTGGATAAAATCTTTAATAAAATTATCTACTTCGGTTGCCCACTGATCATAGAATTTTTTTTCGAGTGGAAAATGGGGCGCGCCAGTCATTTCAACATACCTCTTTTTTGAAGAGCCGATTTTTTTAAATGTTTTCTCTATGTAATATTTGGGCGTCATCCTGTCGTTTTCAGGCTGACATACTAAAACAGGAAGCTGAAAATCTTCGTGGGCTACCTTGGGTTGGCTCTGCAATACCAAACTTGCTGCTCCATTCAGAGTTATATGGGTACCCGCCTGGGGATCATTTTTTACCATTTCATTAAAATCCTGAGAATCTGTCAAAGTATCATAGGAAACCAGTTTATAGGTTTTAATTCTGAACTTGCCCATAAGTTTGGACATGACTTTAAAAATGGGCATTAAGATATAAGTAAACTGTTTGGTATTAGTCTCTTTTGTCATAAATTCTTTGTCACTAAAATCCCACAAACACCAGCAAATCAACCCGGAAATGTTATGAGATTCACAGGCAGCGGCATATGCCAGCGGACCGCCCATACTTGCTCCGCCTAAAATAACTTTTCCATTAAACCGTTTTTGAGCATAGGCAACGGTATCCTTTAAATTTTGCACATGAGCATTCCACTCAAAATCACCTTTTAACCCATCATTATAGCCATAGCCCTGCAGGTCAGGTATAACCAAATTATATCCCTTTTCAAAAAGCGGCATCGTAAAGGGCAGTAGCACTCGGGCATAGCCCGCAATTCCATGGGCAAAGACAATAGTTGTGGCAGAATCATCTCCAGTTTCATAAACCTCAACATTAATTCTGCTGGAATTTGATGCTACACTGTCAATTATTACATTTTTCTCCCATTTCTCAATCAGCTCTGAACCAAACCACTGTACCATATAATTTTTCCAATAATCATTACCTATGTACATTTGAGCACCTCTTTTTATTAAAAAAGACTCAAAGATAAGCAACCTTTTATCAGGTTATTACCAAAAAGCCTCTTTTTTGCAGTATACTGCAACAAAGAATAACACACCCTTTTTTATTTGTAAATAGAATCTGATTACATTTTTCAAAAATTATATCTACAGATTGAACTCAAAGGACAGCCCCGGCATTGTGGGGTTTTTAAGCAAAACTCTTGAGCATGTTTTACTATCAAGGCATGATATTCATTGTAAAGGGCCAAATCCCGGGGTATGGCCGCCTCAATCATTGATCTTATCTGATCATAGGTTTTGGGAACTTTCAGGCCAACACGCTCGAAAATCCTGACAGTGTAGGCGTCGATAACATAAAAAGGCTTTTCAAGAGCATAGGTTAAAATACAGTCAGCCGTTTCACAGCCAATGCCTTTAATGTGGAGCAATTCTTTTCTGAGAGTCTCGCCGTTTTGCTTTTTAACTTTATCGATATCAAAACTATACTGTTCATACCAGCTGTTAAATAATTTAAGCCTTTTAGCTTTCTGGTTATAACAGCCACTGGGCCGGATAATTTCAGCCAACTCTGTAATGGAAAGCTCCTTAATGTAAAGCGGTGAAAGTCTCCCCTTAAAATTGTCGAGTGCTTTAACAACATTGCTCCACGAGGTATTTTGAGTTAAGATGGCACCAACCATAACCTCGTAAGGAGTTTCTGCCGGCCACCAGTGTTGCTGGCCATAATGTGCTGATAAACGCTGGTATATATCCATTAACTGTTCAAAATGCAGTAGCGCCTGTTTCATTCTCAGGCCAAAGGCAAAACCAGTTAACTTGCCACTGGAGCCGATAACCCGATGGCATGGTATTATTAACGGTATTGGATTTTTGCCATTGGCGTTACCCACTGCTCGAGAGGCCTTACTGTTGCCAATCCTTTCTGCCAGCTGCCGATAGCTTATCACCTGACCATAAGGTATGCGCAATAGTTCATTCCACACCTTTTTTTGAAAAGCAGTGCCCAGAGGGTTAAGCTCAACGGTAAACTTTCTTCTTTCTCCATTAAAGTACTCAGTTAACTCCTGCATAGCCTCAGTAAAAAAATCTTGATTATATGTCCACTCTGGAGGTATCTCCCAACCCTGGCCTTCCTCGGTATAGAGGTGTACTCTGCTCAAACCCCGCTCATCTCCGGCTAACAGAATTTCGCACCATTGGCTTTTAAATCTGGTATAGTACATTAATTTTGCTCCTTTTTAATAGCATAATTCCAGAGGCAGAGGGTAGCATAGGCGCGGTAGGGCCGCCACCTTTCTGCCCGTTTTATGATATCTTTAGTGGACAATGCTTTATTATCTTCTGATAAGGCTTTAATCACACCCAAATCACTTGCTGGAAAACCATCCACCATGCCCAAACCTCTCATGGCTATATAATTTGCTGTCCAATCACCTATACCTTTTACCTGCACAATATCCTTGACAAATTTGGATAAACTCTGATTGGCTTTAAGGCTAAAAACATTATTTTGCAAAGCGTGAAGTATATTTCTGATAGTTTTCTGTCTCGTTTGGGTGATCCCCAAAGTACTTAAATCGACTGCCTCAAGCTCGGCCGGTTTTGGAAAATAATAATTCAGGCCTTCGGGGAACTCGTCATTGGTTTTTACGTCAACCTGCTTAACTAATCGGGCTGCCAGGGTTGTTGCTGCCTTAAAAGAAATCTGTTGCCCAAGAATTGCTCTGATAGCTAATTCAAAACTATTGTAACAAACTGGCAGTCGGGGAACCTGACCGTTTTTCATACCTGGGGCCAGGATATGATCTGAGGCGAGCTGCTGGTTGATGGGAGAGAAATCTGTATCGAGGTTAAACATAAGGCGAACACGATTAAACACCTGCATAAATGACTTGATATCGTCACAGTAAATACTCAATTCCAAGGCTGATTTGCTAACATTATTTTGCACGGTAAAAAATCCTCGGGCCCCTGCTGTTCTAAATGTTCGACTGTAGCTACTGTTGGTTACTACCTCCACCCCCTCAAGAGCTCTGTCTCGATAATAAGCCAGTATTTCCTCGAAATTAAATGGGTTGTTATATTTCAACAGCATAGTTGGTTTACCCTGATAACTCATCCGGTTTTCAGTCCCTCTGGCTTGGGAAGGGGTCAGTCCGAAAATCTCTTTAAAAACCTGGTTAAACTGACGTACCGAACCAAAGCCGGCAGCATAGGCAACAGATGTGATGTTCATATCCGAAAAAAACAACAACTTTTTAGCAAACAAAGCCTTATGACACTTGGCAATTTTAATCGGAGGCAAGCCTAGATTCTCGACAAAGAGTTTTCTCAAATGCCGGTCCGAAATATAAAATTCCCGGGCCAGATTATGAACTGAATTATGACTTAAATAACCGTCGTAAATCAGCTTTAAGGCTGAGTTGACGATAGCTGCGCCATCAATATTTTTGCTGTAGTACTCGGTATTGATATCCGGCCTGCACCTTAAACAGGGACGGTAACCCTGTTCCAGGGCAGCAAATACCGTTTCAAAATATCTAACATTGTCTTCATTAGCCAATGGAGAAGGGCATGAAGGCCGACAAAATACCCCGGTAGTTTTTACCCCAAAGAAAAATTTTCCATCAAAATTCTGGTCTCTGGCTACTCTGGCTTTCTGGTACAATCTTTTTATCACTGCCATCTCCTTTCCGGGCTCGCTTATATAATATCGGTTTCAGCTCCAAATTAATAGCTATTTTCGGATATTACATTCCAGAAGCCCATCAAGTCCACTAAAACCATGTCAAGTTTATAACTTTGGGGTCAGGCCAGAAACTTGTAAACTTCGGTCATTTTCACTCCATATCTTGCATACTAACTGTGGTGATACACCTAAAAATGTTGCCAGTTCAATCTGTGACATAACTCTGTTCTTTACGACCTCAACAATAAATTCATCTCTGATATCTATGTATTTACTTCGATAATGCCTGCCCTTCAAAAGATCAATGTTTATCAGATATTTTTCTTCAAATCGCTTAATTATCTCGTTAATTAACATACTGGTATGGATATGTTCCAGTCTGTCTTCATCTATACTTTGGGTATTTAAACTGTAATATTGATCAACTAAATGTTTTAAATCTTCGTCAATGCTCATCAAACTACAATACCTTCTAATGGCACTTCGTTTATTATCCGCTAACAGCCCGAGTACTTCATTTATATTGCATATAATACTTTTCCCTTTGACATATTCAGAATGGCTACTATATTTGTAATCAAGGCCTGAAACACCTGCTTTAACAATATTAAAGTGAATATATTTAATTAAAGTTAACAGGTAATCGTCCTGATTTACAAGGATTGCTTTATACCTTTGTTCAAACACATGGCCAGACCTATTATACTTTTTATTGTAAAAAGAGGTATAGGTTTGTTGGACCAACTGCATTATTTTTGATAGTGGTATATCAGTTACTTGAATCAAAAAATGACAATGATTGTCCAATAAAGCATATGCCAAAGCTTTACCTCCATATCTGTCAAGATACTTCCTCATTTTTTTCAAGTAAATGTCCTTATCTTTGTCATTCAAAAAAATGCGATTTTTGTTGTTTCCCCTTGTCAACACATGATAAAGCGCTCCATGATAATGAACTCGTGGCTTTCGTGACATCTGATTCCCCTCCTGAGCGAGCTATTGAAATTATGGGTTTTTGGCCTGACCCCAAACTCATAAAATACCAAATTTTTATTTAATTATAATTTATGTTTAAATTAATGTATATAGTTAAATTTGATAAATATATAAATATATTAATATAAAAAAGCCAAAGCTTAGCTTTGGCTAGATTTACTACAATATTAGTTAAATAGTCTGACTACTTACAAACCTCTTATTCCAAGCCCTTTCTTATCTTAGGAGACACAATTAGGTAGACAGCAGCAGTTATGACGACAATAATTCCAGTGTAAATCAGGATATCAGGCCAACTTGCACTATTGGACAGCACAGCATCAGTTCCTTTGTAGGCCCAGTAAAATGGACTCCAGTAGAAGAATCTCTGCCATTTAACTGCTAATAATTCAAAAGCGATTACCGAAGCTATCAGCGGCAGAAATATTAGTTTTACTCCGGCAGCTGCGCTCATGATATCATCATTACGGATGCCCTCTACAAACCCAATCAGCATACTTAACAGCGACAAGGCGAAGATTAACAGCAAAGACTGGCCAATATTAACATCGCCAAATCCGGTTATCAGTAAAATGAGGATACCTCCGACAATCGGCACAAGTATTCCTATTAAACTCTTGCCCACAATAAACTGTCTTCGCGATATCGTGGTCACCTGAATGGCTTTCAGGGTGCGGTCGCTCTTTTCTTCAACTATATTGAAGGCAATCAGCATTCCACCCAGAGTAGCGGTCAACAGAACTGCTAAATTAGTCAACATCTTTTTAATGGGTGGTACAGTCCTTCCAAATTCAATAATTTCAGCGTTGGCATCGGCGATATCAATCTCCAGATCATAGAAGGATTTTAGCAGCTTGGCGTATTCAACAGATTCCTCAGACTCATCGCCCTGGGTCAGCAGGTAATAGCCTGCCCCATCCGGCACTATACCTATGATATTATCTCGTTTTTCCACCCTTCTCTGCACCTCTCCCAAATCTGGAAACAGCTCTACCTTGGCGAACTGCCGATAAAACTCTGCCTGAGCAGGGCTGTCACCTTCGATTAAGGCCAGATTAATCGTGGTATCATTAATACTAGGAGTAAAAGCGTTAATTGCCAACGCAAATATTATTGGAAATACCATAATATAGAGAGCCATAAAATCGCGGATGCTAACCCGTAAATCACGCCATAGAATATGCCATATTTTTCTAATCATCATTAACCTCCTACACTGTCAAGTTCTTTTTATAGCGTTGATTAGCTATTATAAACAGTACAAGACCGGTGACAAAAAAGCCCAGTGACGCCATTAACACGTAGCTTATACTCTGATTATCAACTATTATTTCTTT
>JANQLZ010000007.1 GCA_028280325.1 Bacillota bacterium | reverse complement strand
GCATTTATGGTCCAGGTATGATGGTTAATTCCCGCCTCCTCGCTGGGAATCCCCAAATTTTCAAAGGCCTTAAAGTGCAATTGATATTCTTCACGTTGCTCGGCACTGGTTTTATAAGCATGCTCGTAGATGTGAAAATCGATGGGGATATAATTATCCTGCGTATGCTCAATATTTTTCAGAACCTGGTTGCGAATCGGTAAGCTGGGCTCATCAATGGCGTATGGAGCTCCGTATTCCAGCCCTCCGATAACTAAATCAGCAGCGCCGTCACCATTCCAGTCCACAATATATGGAACTGAGCTCCAGCCAATGTCGATGTTTTTATTGCCATGCATCGTGTAATTATGACCTTGAATGACCTGATCGTAATGAAGTGTGCCGCTTTGATTAAGGTAAATGGCGACCTGTCCTTTATAAGACCCCAGCAATATGTCCAGCTGCCGGTCATTATCCCAGTCATAGACAAAGGGGGCTGCCCATTTTAAATCAGTATCCAGAATTTTTTCCGGCTGGGCAAACGAGGTTGTCCTGTCCTGAACTGTCCCTGTTAAAACATAAACCTCTCCCTGAGCATTACCGACAACCAAATCCAGCACTCCGTCCAGATTCCAATCAGCTAAATGGGGGGCCAGATACTCTCCGATACCGTAATTAAAGCTGTTTATCCGGCGAAACCGATACTTGCCGGTATTATAATAGGTGGTCAGGTAGCCATTTTTTTCTCCAACAATGATGTCCGGCCGACCGTCGCCATTGAGGTCAGCGACAGTGGGTGAGGCATAAGGGTGTCTGAATCGCGACCCGTTGGCAGTCAGCTCTATTTTCTTGGTAAATTCCGGGGTAGAATTCTCAGATACATTGGGCAGGCAATAAACAGAGCCCTGAAAATCCCCCACTATTAAATCAGGTCTCTTATCCTCATTCAAATCTGCCAGTTGAACATAGGCTCTAACCGGCAGCTCTAATTCACTCAATAAAGTTTTATAACCCGGATACAGGCTTAAATCAATATTTCTGCCGTTATTGTAGGTTATTCTTTCCCCGGAGCTGTAAAAGCTGTTGGGTTGATAACCGGTAAACTGAGGTTCGTCATTATTATTTTGATTGAGGTGTACAGACATACTGCTCTGCCATTTACCCCAGCGATAGGTGCCTCTGACCAGCGAGTAAGATGGAATCTGTTGATATTCCTGCAGCAGGTTAGTGAAGCGAATCATGTCATGGCCTTTAAAACCATTGTATTCCTCAAAATGATTCTGCCAGGATAAGCCGGGCCTGGTGTAGGGTCCCATCACCTTTTCCAACGCAAAGCCGTATTTGTTGATGGCCACGATGTTTAAAAATTTATTGCGTAAAAGCCAGCTTACACTATTATAGCCAAAATGAAAATGAGACTGCTGTTCACTGGTCGGTTGAAAATCGAGCCTGGTTATGTATTCCTCTCTATTAAATGCCACTCTATTAAACCAGGTTACCTGACCGTGTTCGTAGCTATTGCTAAAAGCAATTGACAAATCGTTGACATTCACTAATGAAACAGCTGAGTTAACCCTGGCCCCGACCTTTAAGTCAAAAACGCTGTCAGAAAACAGTTCTGTTTTGGCAGTTGATATAAAATGCCGGTAAATATCTTGTATTTCATGATAAGAACTGCTGATTTCTGGATATGTAAATTGATATTTCTCCAGACTGAGCGGAATAAATTCTTCTACCCCTAAAATATCCTCACTAAAAAGCTGATAAAAGGGGTGTTCTAAAAAGAGATTTCCTCCCTGGGCTACATAAGCGGTCATGTTTGTTACAAAACTTTGCTCATTAAAATTTTCATCGCTTAATATGCCGTAATCCGGGTAGATCAAATCAAAATCACCCAGATCTTCAACCTGTTTAAGTTGAGTGTGTTCGACAGTTTTAATCATGGTATTAGCATGAACTGCACTTGATAAATGCTGATAAATTTCCAAATATGTATCACTTTCACCTTTGATAATCAATATATTGATAAAATAATCGCCATATGTTGAATTTTCAACAGTGATTAAGTTAAATGTAGGATCTGCCTGAGTACAGGCAGTAAGTGTAAAGAGCAGTAAAATGACAACAGCCGACCTTTTAAACCTCATAAATTGTCCTCCAAAACACCTTATCAACTTGCTTGCACTTTATCCTGGTATCCAAAATATCCAAAATATGTTTTTAAAATTATACTGGAAAAATCCGTGCATCTGTATATTAGCATATTTTGTCAAGGAATTTTACCATAAAATAATATTTGTAATTAATACCAGCGAGAAAAAGCAAAAAAGCTGCACTCAGACGTATATACGAACATATGTTTGTAGTATAATATTAATGAAAGGAGCAGCAGGCAATGATTGTATTTCATATTGATGTAAACTCTGCTTATTTAAGTTGGGAAGCTGTTTACAGGTTGCAGCATGGAGAGAAGCTGGATTTAAGAACTGTCCCATCAGTCATTGGCGGAAACGAGAAAAATCGTCATGGTATTGTGCTTGCCAAATCTATTCCAGCCAAAAAATATGGTGTCAGGACCGGAGAGCCTTTGGTGAAAGCTCGGAAAAAATGTCCCAATTTAATGTCTATACCTCCTCGGTATGAGCTTTATATGAAAGCCAGTAATGCACTTTTTCAATTATTGCAGGAATACTCTCCTTTTGTTCAAAGGTTTTCGGTTGACGAATGCTTTTTGGATTATACCCGTTCTAACCATTTGTACGGTGATCCGGTCCAGGTCGCTCATAGTTTGCGGGAACGAATTTACCAGGAGTTTGGCTTTACAGTCAATATTGGGGTTTCTTCGAACAAGCTCTTAGCGAAAATGGCTTCTGATTTTCAGAAGCCTAATCAAGTTCATACGCTTTTTTTAGCAGAGGTTGCTCAAAAAATGTGGCCGCTGCCGGTCAGCGATTTATTTATGGTTGGCCCTGCAACCGTACGTAAATTACTGAAGATTGGCATCACTACCATTGGCGACTTGGCTCACACTGATCTGGGACTGTTAAAAGCCCAGCTTAAAAGCCATGGCGAATTGATTTGGAGGTATGCCAATGGCCTGGACGACAGTCCGGTTCATGTTGGAGACTATTTGCCACACCGCGGCGTTGGCAATGGCTCGACAATTGCTTTTGACGTGACAGATAAGCGTACAGCTCATAAAATACTGTTATCTTTAACTGAAAAAGTGGCTATGAGGTTGAGAGCCAGCGGATATACAGCCCAGGTTGTTGCCGTTGCCATTAAGAATAGCTCCTTTTTGCGCTATTCTCACCAGACTAAGCTGTCGGCACCGACAGATGTGACCAATGAAATCTATCAGACAGTTTGTCGTTTGTTTGACGAATGCTGGCAGAAAGAACCCGTTCGTCACTTGCGGGTTCGGGTTTCTGATTTAAAGCCGTGTGCCGAAAGCCAATTACTAATAATGGGTGCCAAGCAACATAGTAAACTGCAAAGTATAGACAGAACAGTAGACAAGTTACGAAAAAAATATGGAGCTAATGTTTTAATAAGAGGAATCTTTTTACACAGTGGTCATAAGGCAGTTTTAGGTGGAGTTGGAGAGGATGACTATAAAATGATGAGTAGTATTCTTTAAATAGGAGGTGGCTAAATGAAAGTAATAGCCCGACCTATAGAAATGATAGCCCATTGCCCGCTTAGTGGAATACCTAGGCCGATACGTTTTCGTACAGAAGATAAAAATAAAGAGTCTTTGGTTATTAAAATAAATCAGGTTCAGGAATATAGAGAGGAGAAATTTGCCGGCAATAAAATGTATATTTATCGTTGTCAGGCACTGATCAATGGCGAACAGAAGCTGATGGAGTTAAAATATGAGATAGGAACATGTCTGTGGTATTTGTTTAAAATCTAAAACCCACAGTCCCTGATTATCGGCCGGCCCTTGCCGGTCTTTTGGTTTTAAAAGCTTATATATTATTCACCATGTTTGTGGTAGTATATGAGCAGAGAATGGTGGTGAAGACATGCCTAATTATACATTGAGATGTACCAGCTGCGGTGAGGTATACAGCAAAAGAATCAGTTACGCTAAATTGAATGAGCAGAGTTGCCCCAAATGCGGCAGCCAGAAAAAAGAGCGAGTGTATGCCGGATATGGTTTTGCCATTGGCAGGAATAAAAGCGGGGGATGAAGCCCGAGATAAAGAAGCGGTGCTTCACAACAATAACACGCAACAGCGTATATCACGCACGTAGTGCATATCACCTGCGAAGCAGATATCACGGACAGGAATGGTTCATATCGTTGGCTAAATCAGTTTCAGTGATATAGTGCTTCGCACTGTGAGATAACTCATTTCATGAGTCGTAATATTGGCCATAAATGGCCAGTGATATGATATGAACCTTTTCAAACACGCGCAGCGTATATCACGCAACTTGTTGCATATTACCTGCGAAGCAGATATCACGAACCATAGGTTCATATCGTTGAAAAAAGCACTTCTTTCGAAGTGCTTTTTTCTGGCGCACCCAGCAGGATTCGAACCTGCGACCCCCGGATTCGAAGTCCGTTA
>JANQLZ010000004.1 GCA_028280325.1 Bacillota bacterium | reverse complement strand
CACCTGCCTTACAAGCAGGGGGTCACAGGTTCGAGCCCTGTTTCGCCCACCAGAATGGGGAGCCGTGGTCTAGTCGGGTTAGGATGCCGGCCTGTCACGCCGGAGGTCGCGGGTTCGAGTCCCGTCGGCTCCGCCATAGTGTGGCGCGGTAGCTCAGTTGGTAGAGCGGGGGACTGAAAATCCCTGTGTCGGCAGTTCAATTCTGTCCCGCGCCACCACACATTGCGGAAGTAGCTCAGTGGTAGAGCATCGCCTTGCCAAGGCGAGGGTCGCGAGTTCGAATCTCGTCTTCCGCTCCATATTTGCGGCGGCATGGCCAAGTGGTAAGGCAGAGGACTGCAAATCCTTTATCCCCAGTTCGAATCTGGGTGCCGCCTCCACATTTTTTGTATAAAGGCCTGGGTGGCGAAATTGGCAGACGCAAGGGACTTAAAATCCCTCGGGCAGTAATGCCCGTGTCGGTTCGAGTCCGACCCCAGGCACCATTTTTGATTTGAGGACGTAGCTCAGTTGGGAGAGCGCTACCCTGACACGGTAGAGGTCACGCGTTCAAGTCGCGTCGTTCTCACCAAGCCAAATAAGATCATTTTTAAAATTAAAATTGATTTTTACAATAAAATTTTTTGATTATATGCACGTTTTAGGTGCTTTTTTTTTATTTTAAATTAGAGGGATTTTAAATATTGAAGTATATTACTGAATCGCCTTATTTTTAACAGGTGTTTGAAGAATATTGCTTTTAATCGTCTGGCAATAATACATGTACGTGTGTAGAAAGGAGTGGGCAGCGTGGATATTGCTTATATTGGTACAAGTGCTCCAATCGGAGCTATTTGGAAAAGCCTGTCAGGCAAACTGCAGAGTTATTCAAAACAGAATTATCCATTGAAGATGGAGCAAATGCCATTGAGAGATCTGGCAATGATTAGATTTAGTCTTGATGATGTCGCTGCCGATCCGGAAGTTCAGCAAATTGCTCGACAATTTATTGCAAGCGCTTTAGCTGATATAATAATCGAGCATTTGGAACCGAGAATTATCTGGCATATAATCAATCAGGATTATAATCAATATACGCCAACTGATAGAGCAAAAATATTTATTCTTACACAGAAAAAACTACATAAAAGCTTAACTCCGACCACCAGCGAAAGAGATAACATGCTGAGACGAAACAGAGTGCTATATGCCCTGCTTGAGTACTTCGCAGATAATGATACTCTGATACTTGAAGGTTTTATCAACTTTAGATTAAGACCGTACTTAGAGCAATTGCGCCAGTACACGGACAGTGCGTTGCAAGAATTGCTGCTTAGCAGAGAGAAAGAAGAGTTCACCAGGTTGCTTCAGTACTTCTATCAAATACAACGGCATAAAGTTCCCTGCATTCATGTAGTATTTCAAAAAGATGGACAATATAAACTATATGACAGTGAATTAAAATCAATGGAGAAACTGTGGGAATCCAAAACAAAGAAGTTAAAAAGTGTTGGGATAGCAATGGATGATATGCTGCTCAGTGTTTTAATTAAACTGGCACCTCACAAACTTGTTATTCACAACAACCAGCGCAAGAACCCTGAGTTAATTGAGCTGTTAACCAGGATTTTTAAGAATAAAATTGTTCTCTGCAATTCCTGTAATTTATGCTCCAAAGAATAATAATGGGTATCGCATTATCGGGGAATTTATGTTAAAGTGGGATTGATATTTTTCACATAATCCGATAAGCGAGGATAGGATCATGGCTGAACAGCAAAAAGGTTTTATTATTGTTGTCATCGCGTCTTTAGGCTTGGGCACCATCGGTTTGTGGAGCAGGCTGGCATATAATGCTGCGATAACCCCGTTGGAGCTCTTAACTATGAGATTTACTCTGGCGGCAGTTCTGTTATGGGTTTATGCGTTGATGAGGCACCGTAAAGAACTGAGAATAGGCTTTAACAACCTTTTCAGGCTTTTTATACAGGGTGGAATAGCTTATGCAGTGACCTCAATTGGCTATTTCTATGCCTTAAAATATCTGCCGGTTTCGCTGACAGCTATTTTGTTCTATCTTCATCCGGTATATACTATTATATTATCCAGACTTTTTTTAAAAGAAAAGATATCCGGACAGCGCTGGGGTGCATTACTGATGACTTTTGTCGGAATATTGCTACTTGTCGGGCACCTTAACAGCAACACAGGTTACAGTATGACCGGAATAATCTTAATAGTCTTAAGCGGATTGAGTTATGCTGGGTTTGCTATCTGCAACCAGCGGCTGAAAGCTGATTGTAATGGTTATGTATCAACATTGTACACCATTACCTTTTGCGCCTTAATAATGAATGCTATCACCCGTCCCAGTCTGTCGCTCTGGCTTTCACTGAATACCACTCAGTGGCTCATAGTTTTGGGAATAGCTTTACTGGGTACCATTGTCGGCATTTACGGGCTGGTTGCCGGCATTAGGCTGGTAGGTGCCAGTGCAGCTTCAATATACAGTGCAATCGAGCCTTTGGCGGCAACAGTTTTAGCTCTTGCCTTTTTGAGGGAGCAGTTCAGTGTGTTTCAGGCCCTGGGAATGTTATTAGTTTTAGCAGGTGTGTCGATCATAAAAATCGAACAAAAAGCCAATACTATAAACAGTATACAGCGATTAAAACATAAATTTTAAAATCCTCTATCATAATATTAGTTGACATTAAATCTGCTAATTATTATAATGATGCATAATAAAGAAAAAGTAAGGCGAAGGACAGTAGCTGCGACAGGATTATTACAGAGAGATGCACATCGGCTGCAAGTGCATTATAATCAATTGTAGTGAAGACCACCTTCAAACTTTTTGGCTGAAATGTGCAAGTAAGCTAAAACGTTCGCTTCGTTACAGCGCCCAAGTTGCCGAGCACTATTTGTATTAGTACTCGGAAAAAGAGTGGAACCGCGTTAAACTCGTCTCTTATTAAGGGGCGAGTTTTATTATTTAAGGAGGAATGACAATGCAACAGATTACTATAACCCTGAAGGATGGATCTCAACGAAATTATCCTCAAGGAATTACACCTTTTGAAATTGCCAATGGTATTAGCAAAAGATTAGCAAAAGCGGTAGTGGCAGCTAAAATAGACGAGAACTTAGTTGATTTAAATACCTCTGTCAACCAGGATGCCAGGCTGGAACTGATAACTTTGAGCGATGAAGAGGGCCTGGATATCTATCGTCACAGTAGCGCCCATATTATGGCACAGGCCGTTAAAAATTTATGGCCTGATGCCAAGCTGGCCATTGGCCCGGCTATTAAAGATGGCTTTTACTATGATTTTGACTTGGAACACCGTCTGGTTCCCGATGATTTAGTTAAAATTGAGGCTGAGATGAATCGCCTTATTCAGCAGGATATCAAATTTACCAGACATGAAATATCCAGAAGCAAAGCTATAAATTTGTTTGAAGAAATGGGCGAAGCTTATAAAGTAGAGCTGATCCAGGGTCTGCCAGAAGATGCGGTCATAACCTACTATGACCAAGGGGATTTTGTCGACTTATGTGCCGGCCCTCATCTGCCGGGCAGTAAAAAAATTAAAGCATTTCAATTAATGAGCATCGCCGGGGCATATTGGCGGGGCGATGAGAAGCGGCCAATGCTGCAGCGCATTTACGGTACCTCGTGGGAAAAGAAAAGCCATTTAGAGGATTATCTGCACCGCTTGGAGGAAGCCAAAAAGAGAGATCATCGCAAGCTGGGCAGGGCTTTAGATTTGTTCAGCTTAAATAATGAAGTAGCACCGGGATTTCCTTTTTTCCATGGAAAAGGGATGATAATCAGAAATGAGGTAGAAAATTTCTGGCGTGAAAAACACCGGGAATACGGATATGTTGAGGTCAGAACTCCGATAATAATGAGCCGGGAACTTTGGGAGCAGAGCGGTCATTGGGAACATTATCGAGAGAATATGTATTTAACTGAAATTGATGAAAAATTAAACTGCATTAAACCAATGAACTGCCCTGGTGGTATGCTAATATATAAAACCAGGCTGCACAGCTACCGTGATCTGCCGCTGCGGATGTGTGAATTGGGATTAGTTCATCGTCATGAGTTATCAGGCACCCTGCACGGCATGATGAGGGTGCGGGCATTTACTCAGGATGATGCGCATATCTTCATGCTGCCCAGCCAGGTTGAAGATGAGTTAGCCAAAGTAATCCAGCTGGTTGATGATATTTACAGCACCTTTGGTTTTAAGTATCATATTGAACTAAGTACCAGGCCAGAAAATTCGATGGGTAGCGATGAGATGTGGGAGCAAGCCACTAATTCATTACGCAATGTTCTGGAGAAGCAAAAAATTGATTATACGGTTAATGAAGGTGACGGAGCATTTTACGGCCCTAAAATTGACTATCACCTGAATGACTCAATGGGCAGAACATGGCAATGCGGAACAATTCAGCTGGATATGCAGATGCCAGAGAGATTTGAGCTGGAGTACATCGGCGAAGATGGACAGAAACATCGACCAGTAATGATTCACAGAACTATTTTAGGCGCATTTGAAAGATTTTTCGGAATATTAATAGAGCACTTTGCTGGAGCTTTTCCAGTCTGGCTGGCACCTGTACAGGTCATAGTCATTCCGATAACCGACAGACACGCAGCCTATGCTGATCAGGTGGCTGAACGGCTCAATACAGCTAAAGTAAGAGTAGAAGTTGACAGACGACAGGAAAAAGTCGGCTTTAAAATTCGAGAAGCTCAGCTGCAGAAAATACCGTACATGGTTATTTTAGGCGATAAGGAAGTAGAAAATCAAAATATCTCTGTCAGAAAACGCAGTGAAGGAGATATTGGCAGTATGGCAACTGCTGACTTTATTGATTTGGTTGTTCAAGAAATAAACAATAAAAAATTTGATTAATGCCAGAACAGGGTTAAATTACATTAATAATCGATGCAAAAACTTCTTTAAAATGCCAATACTATAGTTGTACCGATCTTGGAGGTTGGCATGAAAAAAAGTAATGTGCGCTGGTTGTTAAAAAATCGACCTATTGAGAATCATTACACAGCCGCTTGGGCAGGTATTTATCGCCTTAAAAAAGGATCTAAAGTACCAATACCAGATGACACAGATGTAATTGATGCTAAAGAATGGGTAGATGACAATCATAAGTGAAAGGCAGGCGCTTAGCGCCTGTTTCCTTGTGGGGGGGGGTATTGCTTCTTTCCACGGAGGCTCCCACAATTAAGCTTAGCTAGGCGTCGCTCACCAAAATTTTCACATAGATATACTGACTCGTATTATCTATGTTGAAAATTTAGGCTACTCCTTTATCTAAGCCCAATTCTGTGAGCCACGTTATGCCAAGCATTTCGTCGTTTAGGTTATACTTTTCATTGTGGCTCACATTGATGCTATTGCCTGAAGTCTTTTAGGGGATGGCTGGCATAGGATTTCACAAACCAGCCATAGGGACGGTTCTGTTGGCAAGTGCCTTTATCCGAAAACACCTTATCAAATCCATACAACTCATTTTTATTACATATTTCCCCTTCTTCTTAATCTATCGATTCTGTGAATCACGGTATAATGTTACTTTCAGGCGTTTAGAGTGAGTGTTGTACCGCTGCGCTTATTTTATTTTTGCTTTGCAAAAATAAAATGGGGTGTTTGGTTTGCGTTTCATTATTTCAACAACCTGCCATAATATATGTCTAATTTTATTCTTAAATCTATAATTGACCTGCTGATAAATTACTATTGGCTGCAAAAAAATAAAAACTGACTGCGTAGGGGTGGTCTTCTGTCAAGAAAAAGGACACATTAAAAACGTAAAATCAAAAATCAGCTAGCAATAACACTTTCATAATCATAGGGTGATTCCATATTACAA
>JANQLZ010000121.1 GCA_028280325.1 Bacillota bacterium | reverse complement strand
ATTGGGCTGGGGGTATATGGCTATTTGGGTTCGGCCATGGAAATAGAGTGTGCTGTTTTTGACGCGGCCAGTTCCGGTCAAGGCCAGGTTCGCTTCAATGAAACTGCGGGCAGTATGGCTAAAGACAGTGTCTTTAACGCAGCAGCAGTTCTGAGAAAACTGACAGATATTAATTTATCTGACTACGATGTTCATATAAATGTCATCGGCGGTGGCAATATTGATGGCCCATCAGCCGGAGTAGCAATTGCCCTGGCCCTGTACAGCGCTTTGACCGGTCGACCTTTGCGGCAGGATGTGGCGGTGACCGGCGAGATATCTATACAAGGTTATGTGAAGCCTGTCGGTGGGGTGCAGGAAAAAATATACGGAGCAAAACAGGCCGGTATTAAAAAAGTGTTGATCCCTGCTGCCAATGAGCTGGAAGTGCCGGCCGCACCAGCGGATGTTGAGGTTGTGTTCGTCAATGATTTCAGTCAGACTTTGCCGGAGATAGTGGTGGAGGTCAATCATGGCTGAACCTGTTCAGCGGATTCCTCCGCAGAGTAACGAGGCTGAGCAGTCTGTTTTAGCGGCGATGATGGTCGAAAAACAGGCCCTGCTGACTGGTGTCGAAAAACTAATCCCTGAGTATTTTTATAAGGAAAACCATCGCTTGATTTTCACAGCTATGCTTGAGCTGGAAGAAAATAGTCTGCCGGTGGATATAATCACGGTCATTGAGCAGTTGCGCCGAACCAAAAAACTGGATGAGGCCGGCGGAATTATCTATTTAACTGAGATGAGTACTCTGGCACCTTTAGTAGGCAATGTAGCAGAGTATTGCCGTATCGTGCGCGAGAAGGCCATGCTGCGGCATTTAATCCAAATTGCTCGTGATTTAGCTGATGAAAGTTTTTCCAACGAGAAGTTTGATATTATTTTGGATAATGCTGAAAAAAAACTGTTTGAGATCAGCCAAAAACGGGATACCCGCAGTTTTGAGGAAATTAAGAAAGTAGTTCACGAAACATTTGCCGACATTGAAGATAGTTATCGCAATAAAGGCAAAATAACTGGTCTGAGATCTGGCTATACAGATCTTGACGAACTCACTAATGGCTTTCAAAACTCAGCTTTAATTATTGTGGCGGCTCGCCCCAGTATGGGTAAAACTGCGCTCTGCCTTAACTTTGCTCAAAATATCGCCCTTCGAGAAAAAAAAGGGGTGATGGTCTTTAGTTTAGAGATGCCCAATAGCCAGTTGGTCCACCGTATGCTCTGCTCAGAAGCCCGGATTAACTCGATGAGAGTGCAAAAAGGGTATGTTGAAGAAAACGAATGGGGCAGGCTGAGTAAAGCGGTAGCTCTGTTGGGGGAGGCCCCCATCTATCTGGATGATACCCCGGGTATCTCAATCATGGAATTGCGGAGTAAGGCCCGCCGGGTCAAGGCTGAAAAAGATGTAGGTATGTTAATAGTTGACTATCTGCAGTTAATCACCACCTCGCTCAGAAGGGAAAGCCGTCAGCAGGAAATAGCCTATATTACCCGCCAACTCAAGGAGCTGGCTAGGGAACTGGATATCCCGGTTATTGCCGGGGCCCAGTTAAGCCGCCAGGTAGAACAGCGGCAGGATAAACACCCGATGCTCAGCGACCTGCGGGAATCGGGAGAGATAGAGCAAACAGCCGATATCGTCTCCTTTATTTATCGTGATGATTACTATAATCCGGAAAGCGAAAAATCAAATATAGCTGAAATCATAGTCGGGAAAAACCGGAATGGCCCTACCGGCAAAATAGAATTGATGTTTGCCAAACACTTTGGCCGGTTTGAAAATCTGGCCAAAAGAGAGTGATTAATAGCTATTGATCACCTTAATATGATATAATAAACTATGGTGCCGAAAATGGTGCCATTTTCTGTGTTTTAATCTCAAACACAGTCATAACCCAGAGTAATTGAGGTGGCTTTGATGAAAAAATATGATGTCATAATAGTTGGAGCGGGGCCGTCTGGCATTTTCGCTGCCCTTGAAATTATCAGAAAAGACCCAACTCAGAAAATTGTCATGCTGGAAAAAGGTAATGATATAAATAAAAGAGTATGTCCGGTTGCCGAACACCAAAAAACCTGTATCCACTGTCCCAGCTGTTCGATAACCTCTGGCTTTGGCGGAGCCGGAGCCTTTAGTGATGGCAAGCTGACTTTAACGACCCGTTTTGGGGGTATGCTTGGTGAGTATATTGGGGACAAGGAACTGACGGAACTGATCGAGTATGTCGATAAGGTATACTTGGAATTTGGCGCTACCGAAGAGGTATTTGGTTATGAAGGCGATCCCCGCATTGAAGATATAAAACGTCAGGCTGCAGCTGCTGAGTTACTGCTGGTCCCGGCCAGAATCAGGCATTTAGGTACCGAGCAATGCTACAAAATCCTGCAGCGCCTGCGTGAATGGCTGGGGAAAAGAGTGGAAATAGTAACTAACTGCCCGGTGGAAAGCATACTGGTTGAGAATAACAACTTTGTCGGCGTGCAAACAACCGATGGCCAGGTTTGGAATTCAGATCAGGGCATTATTGTTCCCGGACGGGATGGAGCAGATTGGTTTGCCAATGAAGCTCAGCGTTTGGGGCTACAAAGTATTGTCAATCCGGTCGATATCGGGGTTAGAGTTGAGGTTCCGGCTGAGGTCTTCAGCCATATTACTGATGTAGTATACGAGTCGAAATTTATTTTTTACAGCCGCCAGTTCGACGACCGAGTGAGAACATTCTGCATGAATCCCTACGGAGCAGTGGTAGTAGAGAACAACGATGGTTTATTGATAGTAAATGGCCACAGTTACCATGAAAAACGCACGGCAAACACTAACTTTGCACTCTTAGTCAGCAAAACCTTTACCGAGCCTTTTAAAGAGCCATTAACCTATGGTAAATATATTGCCCACCTGGCTAATATGCTGGGGGGTGGGGTAATTGTGCAAAGGCTGGGAGACCTGCAGGATGGCCGCAGAAGTACCGAAGCCCGGATTAAGCGGGGGCTGGTGCAGCCAACCCTGAGCGATGCAACTCCCGGAGACCTTAGCCTGGTATTGCCTCATCGACATGTAGTCAGCCTGCTGGAAATGCTGGAGGCTTTAGATAAGGTTGCTCCCGGGGTCAATTCCCGGCACACTTTGCTCTACGGAGTTGAGGTTAAAT
The DNA here is from genome assembly GCA_028280325.1 of Bacillota bacterium. Lineage (GTDB taxonomy): Bacteria > Bacillota > UBA994 > PWPR01 > PWPR01. The sequence goes on along the minus strand of JANQLZ010000121.1, from coordinate 537 downwards.
TCTACTCTAACCGAATTAAACTGGATTCCGAACTGCGTACCTCCATCCGGGGAATGTGGGCAGCTGGTGATGGCGCTGGTATAACCAGAGGCCTGGCTCAGGCTTCTGCTGCCGGTATTGTGGCTGCCAGATCAGTTTTGAACAGCTGAAAGAGGCCATTATCTATTGGAGCAGCAACAAAGACTTTATAAAAAATAGCTATAAAAGTAGAAATAAATATTGACAAAAACCCGATCATGCTGTATCATTTATTTTCGCGTGGGTCATTAGCTCAGTCGGTAGAGCATCCGCCTTTTAAGCGGGGTGTCGTTGGTTCGAATCCAACATGACCCACCACTTTTATTATCTTGCCATATATGGCCCCATAGTGAAGTGGTTAACACAACAGCCTTTCACGCTGTAGACGCGGGTTCGAATCCCGCTGGGGTCACCAGATATGGGCGAATAGCTCAGTTGGGAGAGCACCTGCCTTACAAGCAGGGGGTCACAGGTTCGAGCCCTGTTTCGCCCACCAGAATGGGGAGCCGTGGTCTAGTC
>JANQLZ010000069.1 GCA_028280325.1 Bacillota bacterium | reverse complement strand
GCTAAAAGCTCACCTTGGCGCAATCCAGCTGAAAAAGCAAAGATGAATACTATTATGCTATCATCTATCTTCACATAATCAAACAGCTTATTTATGTCTTCAGGTGTAAGGCAATCCTTCTTTTCCGCTTTCCTTGGTTTTTTAGGAAGCTTGACAGACAGCATCGGGCTTCTGGGGGTTAGCCCTTCGGCGAAGCAATATTTAAAAAGGCAGTAAGAAGCTTATATAATCGCTCAACTGTATGATAGCCCTTTTCTGCATTTAGTGCATTAAACCAGGTTTGTATGTCTATTGATCTGACACTAACGACGGTCTGGCCCGAGATAGGGCTTTGTTTTATATAATTCCTGTATAAACCCTCATAACGATTGAAGGTCGTTTCCTTCACAGATATTTTAACTACATTCATTAACCATTCATAAAAAAAATCCCTGAATAGAACTTTATCAAAATCTCCAGAAAGCCCACGGGAGATCCCAGCCAAGTACTCATCTCTTTTTTTCTCCGCTTCTTTTTTTGATTACCATAAAAAGCTTTGGTTGTTTTCTCTCCATATTTGTTGAATACCGTTGCTCTCACCCTAAAGTAATCCTTATCATTTACCTTAACATTTGTTTTCCTGGCCATGATCTCACCACCTTCTTTTATTTTATTATATAAACTTTTACTTTTCTAAAACAAGGGTAAAATAAAAAAAGACACTTAATGTGCCTTTAAATTTATTCTTCAATCCTTACTGGTATGAGGTCAATAGTAACCCCGTCTATGGATAATGTTATACCCTCTTCAAAAATGATATTATAATACTCTTGCTGGTACATATTGAGCCCCTGATCGGCAGCCTTAGTACCTATAATTGCATTAATGCCGCCATCAAAGATGTTGTCTGATGTAACATTTCCGCCACCTTTAACAGCAACGATATTATACGTTCCCTCCGGGAAGTCTACTCCAGCTTCAAAATTGCCGTTTGACAGCGTAACTTTCTCGTCCGGATATGCTGTTCTTTCTTTGAGTGGATCCGCTGAGGCTTTTTCGTCAGATGTTATTTTTACTTTTACATCAGTTATGGACAATATTGTACCTTCGGGCAACTTAATATTTGAGTATTTCTGCTCATACATATCAAGTCCCTGGTCCGCTTTTTCCGTCCCCATGATTGCGTTTATGCCTCCACTGTAAATGTTATCCGAAATAACATTGCCGCCACCCTCTACTGCTTCTATATCGTATGTACCTGCTGGGAAATCGATCCCGGCTTCAAAATGACCATTCTTTAATTCTGCCTCATAACTTATGTATTTTGGTGCGGGCGGCGGAGCGGTTTTTCCTGCAGTTGGATTAGAAGCTGGCGTCGGATCTGAGGCAGTATCATCTGACGGAATAAACATTGCAAGGACAATGATTGCAACGATTGCAATACCAGCAATTTTTAAGAACTTTTTCACAACATAATTCCTCCTTGTAACTAAAATTTAATAAAGGTTTTAAATTCCTGATGTCTGATATTATTTTATCATAAATATAGTTAAATCTGCTTTAAACTTTAAAAACTGGTCGTTTTGAGGGTCTAATCGGTAAAGTATTACATGATACTGTATACTATAATGATTCAGCTATCTTCCTGCTGGAAATATTTCAAATTTTAAACATATGTCCCATTGGCTGACTTTTGACAGCAGTAAAATTATATTATAATTTAAAAATTTCCCAAATTAAAGAAATAAAACGGGGACTAAAAAGGAAGTGTTTAATTATGTAGTTTGATCACGAACATATGCTTGCTATAATTTAATTACATAAAAAAAATGTAAGGATGATAGCATCATGAAAGTAGTAAATTTACAAATTGAGTGTATTGTACTAAACAGGCTAGATGGAATCCCATGTCCAATTCGGATCAAATTCGATGAACACGTTGTCAGGAAAATATTTACCCAAAGCACAGTAGAGTGCAAAGAGAGAGGAAAAAAATTTTTCAAGTTTATCTGCCAAGCCGTAATAAATAATGTTCTGAAAATATTTGAGCTGCGATTTTACTTAGATAGCTGCCAATGGATCTTGTTTAAAATATAGCTTAGGGAGAGGGGATAAGTGCTAATAATTATATACCTAGAGCTAAGAGAGGGTGTTGATATAATAAAATTATCTGACAAAATAATAATAGTAAATAAAAAGGAGCCCCCCGAATAATTAGGGGGTTCTCCTTTTGTCTTTTGCATATAGCTTTGCAACTTCAACTGCACGTTTAATCTCTTCTATGTCAAGATCTTCTGCTTTTAATTCATGTACCAGTTTAATGTATTCAATGCCAAGTCCTTGTAATTCTTCAGGAAGATCCTTGTCGTATAGTTTATAGTATGGAGTTCGTATATCAGTAATTCCTAACAAATAGTCTGTAGATACATTAAAAAAATCAGCACAGGCAATTAGTAATGATTGCCTGGGTTCTCTTAGGGTTATTGGTATCGAGAAGGATGAGGGCTATTTTGATATAGCTTTTGAAAGAGTGAAAAAAGCAATAGAAAGATTGTAGGATTAGGCCTCCGAGCAGGAAATAGAGGCATTTTGTGGAATGTGTTCTTAGTTGGGGGTGATTATCTCGTTTATATTTTTTTTAGTATATTCATTATTGATAGGATTATCTTGTTACATTATTTTTAGATACATAAGACCAACTTATAGTTTTCAGGAAAAAACAGTAGTTATAATAATTGCAATTTTCATTTTAGTGTGTTTAGCATCTTTTACAAACAATGTGTTAGTGGCTGTGAAAGGTGATATGATACATAAAATACTATCAGAGTACGGGGGTTTTTTTGGGTCAGTTATAGGTGGACTGATAACTCTATATGTATTATTCAAAACAATCGGAACACAGCAGTTTCCTTTCCTTGATGTTTGTTTTAATGATAATGAAAAAAACGAAATGCTTACTGAGTTAGAATTAGATAATACCACAGAAAGCCAGAGTTTTTATAAAGTTTATTTTCGATTTAGTAACATGACCAGTGCATCTATTCTATCTTTAAAATATATTAAGTTAGACAGTAAAACTAGAAAAATGATTAAATTAAATGATATATTAAATAACGATATTATCTGGACATTTGTTGGAAATGTTAGTCCTTTGGGATTTAAAAATTCTTGGACTACCATAAGCCTCAAATCTAATACTTATTGTGAGTATTTGTTAACATATAAAAATGTTAAAGGAGATAATTATAAGCAAAAATTTACAGTTAGCATAATGCCTTTTGATTTAAATAGAGGACGAGGGACTATTACAATGTTTGAAATAGAAGAGCCTAGAAGGTCTAAAGAAATTGGAGGCGGAAAACTATTTAGATAAATACTTAATGAGACACCTTAGTAATTAGCATGAAGCATGTAGAATTGCAGCAGCTTCTTTTTTTGCTATTGCGTAGAGGGTAAGTAACATGCTAATAAGACTATGCCCAAGATGCAATAAGAAAATAAATTATAATCAAAAATATTGTGAAAAACATGATTGACTAAGGTCATGGATAAATGGAGCTATGACCTTCTGTCTTTTAAAAAACTTTGTAAAAATATAGAATAATATAAAAGGTATCTCTCATTTTCTATTGAATAAAATGGAAAGAAAAGAAAAAGGGAGAGATAAGATTGGCTATTGTAAGGAAAATAAGATTTGAGTATTATGAGGTTGTTTGTAGATTGGAGACCGACCCACAAGACCAGCCTGACAGGGCATTTGATTTTGATTTATGGATTAATATAGCCGCACAGAAGTCTTTAGAAGCGAGGACTTTTGACTATTATCAGGAAAGAGCAAGATTAGATGATTATCGATATAATGATTTACATCGTTATTGGATTTTAAACTTTACTAGGTTAAGAGAAACAAACATTCCAAGCAAAGCGAGAATAGATCAATGCGCTGAGGCGATTGAACTAGATGATGATGAGTACATTGGGGAAGATATAAATATTCTATATGATGGTGGACTAAGTACCCTTATGATTCAAAGAAATAGACACAGTTTAAGTATACGAGGGATAGAATCATATATAAATTTGGTTTGGAACTCAGATACTGAGAAAATATTTTTAAGACCGATATGTCCTTTAGATGTGCAAAACAAAGTTATGGAAGCGCAGGAATACAGAAGAATTATAATTCGCTTTGCGGATTTAAATAGTAATATGATTGATAGGCAAGAAGATTCAACAATAAAAGATATATATGATGGTTTAGGAGCTTACAGTGGAATTACAGCAGAGATTAAAATTTCCATAGGCAATAAAAAAGGAGAGTCATTAGATAGGGAAACTGTTGTTGACACAATAAACCAACTAACTAATAATAGGGATATAGTCAGTAAAGTTGAGATTGGCATGCGAGAAGACGAAGACTCAAAAGTTGAGGTTGTAGATTTGTTCTCAGATAAAGTGCATGATTACATATTTGCAAATCTGCCTATTAGAACTTCATTAGCTAGTGAATACATAGCAGAACTCATGTTTGACAAATATAATGAAAGAAGAGCTGAACTAATTAATACTTTAAGAGTGAGGGATAATGATTAAGAGTAGTTTTACAATTAAGTTAAAGGTTTTTTGGGAAAAGTATAATCCAATAGTTTTGGGTGTAATTGGTTCAATAATTGTTTATAAAGCCTTAATTAATGGGGAGTTGTTAGTAACCTCTTTTAATAATATTTTAAATTCAACAATTACTTTTAGCTCCATTATTGTAGGTTTTGTTGGGGTTTTGCTAGCAATTTTATTTAGTATTAAGAACACTGACACAATTAAACTGTTATTTAAGCATAAAGCGAAAGATAGATTAAAGTTATACTTTTTATCCACAATAGTATCAGGTGTAATACTTGTTATGCTTAGCCTCATTGTATTTGCTTTAAATTTAGATCAAATTCTGCCTATAGAGTGCAATGATGTTAGCAAGGAAGTAATAGTGCTACTGTTATGGGGATTTATGTTTACGCATATGTTGGCTAGTGGATATAGAATAATTAACATAGTAGTGTATATTATCTTTTCGGATAGTGTCAACAAGAACAAAGAGCCCGACGGTATTAAGATGGATAAGAACAAAAAAGAAGAATTAAGAAAGAGATATTCAAGCAGTAACACTAACAATAGCAGCTAGTATTAGCCAATATAATGAGATCATTGTGATTGACTTAGAAGATATTGAGGAATATCAGTTATAGATAGAACAAGCACCCACTAGGGTGTTTTTCTTTTGAAATAGAACATTTATTTTCTATGCAGGAAATGGAGGAATTATGTGGAATGAGTTCTTGTTTGGAGGGTGATGAGAATGGGTAATTCGTTTTGGGCAGCTATATTAGGTATTGCGGGGACATATTGTGCTAAGAAGATTTCTAAAATAAATGATGCATCATCAATTGAGGAACGTAAAGGAGAATATAGTAAAATCCAATTATACAACTATATGTTTTGGTTTACAATGTCCCTAATTGGTGTATTGACTATTGTTCTTAACTCAGTTGTTTATGGTATCACAATCGGTAGTTATAAGCTTCCGAGTTGGATTACAATACCAACAGGAAATCCAGATGTTTGGATTGGTTTCTTTGGCAGTTTATTTGGAGCGGTTATTGGTGGACTAATAACATTATACGTATTAAGAATGACAATACAATCTCAAACAGTTAATACTGCAACTCTCATTGCAACTGAAGAATTAAGAACTAAAGAATTAATCGAAAAGCAAAACATGCCTTTAGTTAACTTTTCTTTAGAAATAGTTGAGGATAACGCATATAAGTATAATATTGAGAATATCAGCAACTCTCCTTTGCTTGACGGAAAAATAATTTTCTACTCAAAGGATGAAAATGAAGAGGGCGACAGTTTTTATAATATAGAATTTGGGAATTTAAAAAGAGATGGCAGGTACGAGAAAATAAGAGCTAGACATGAGTGTGAAACAGATGAGAATCCTATAAGATTTTTTTCAATTAAAACAGTTGAAATAAGATTTAAGGATATTTTAGGTAATAGATATTACCAGTATGCAGATTTTCATCTCTCTGAGTATCCAAATGGTTTTATTGGGAGATTATCTATACCCATAAAAATTCAAGATTAAAACGAGCACCGTTAGTGGTGTCTTAATTTAGGAGATGATATGCTAATAAGACTATGCCCAAGATGCAACAAAAAAAATAAACTATAGTCAAAAGTATTGTAATAAGTGCCAAACAAAAGCAGATAAACAGAAGCAAGAGAATAACAGGCAATACGATAAATACATACGAAGAAATAAAGCCAATAAGAAGTATGATGACTTCTACCATTCTAAGGAATGGATAGAGACTAAAGGCTTGGCATGGGCTAAATGTAATGGTTTAGACCTCTACGACTTTTATATTAATAAGCGTATTACTTACGGAGCCATATGCCATCACATAGTACCTATTAAAGATAATTGGAATAAAAGATTAGACTTAGATAACTTAATCTACCTCAGTAAAGAGAATCACAATAAAATTGAAAGAATATATGAGAGAAGCCAGCAGGATAAAAAGTCCATGCAAGAGCTTCTTTTTTCGTTACTGCGTAAAGGGTAGGGGGGAACGCCTATGTAATGTTGAGCAGTCTACTAAGACTGCTCATAAGAGAATAGATAAATTAGATAAGGAGTACTAGAATGGATATATTAAAGTTCATAAATGAAAACATGTTGATATTGGTCGCAGTCTTATATGTGTTAGGTACTGTAATTAAAAAGACGCCCAACATTAAAGATTGGTTACTGCTATGGATACTTTTGCCCTTAGGTATTTTTTTAGCTGTCTTATATAAAGGCTTCGCCTTAGAAGCTGGATTCACGCCACCTATTGTTACTGATGCGGTGGTACAGGGTATCCTTGTAACGGGGGCTGCTGTTTTAGTAAATGAGTTGCCAAAGCAGTTAAAAAAGGGCATGCACAGTAAAGAAAAAGAAGAAGATGAACAAAAATGAAGATCGCTCTTGATGCTGGCCATGGAATCGACACATACCCACTCACAGGAAGCAAGGGAGTACCAGGCATGGCAGAGTTTGAATTTAACTCTGCTGTAGCCGGGTATGCCAAAAAAATGCTGGAGTCAGCAGGATATCAGGTCATTCTTACTCAACCTCTCGACGGCAATTCAGTACCACTGCCTGAGCGTTTAAATATTGCTGTTACAAGCAAAGTTGATTTGATCGCAAGCATTCATGCAGACTGGTATAAAGATCCCTACGTGAATGGATTTTGGGTTTTCTATTGGCATGAAAGTGATGCAGGCAAGAGGTTTGCAGAGGTGTGGTTAAGGCATGCTGAAAAGCTTTTCCCCCATAAGAGTAGAGGGGTAGTTGCTGGGGAATACAAGAAACTGGGCAACTTTTACATAACTCGTAAACCTCACGGGCATGGTATACCCGCTGTGCTGATCGAGCATGGTTTTATGACCAATGCAAAGGACTTAGAGTTATTGCTGAGTGATGAGTTTAGGCGGTTAGCTGCTAAGGTTATTGTTAATGCTGTAAGTGAGATGTTTCCTTTAACAAACCCAGATTGGCGAGTTGCGATGGGGGAGAAAGCAGTGAGTGAGTTACATGCAAAGGGGCTGATAAATAATCCTGAGCAGATAGTTGATTTTAAGAAGCCGTTACCAGCTTGGAAAGTGTTAGAGCTGTTTAACCGAGTTAGTAAAGAGCCACCCAACTAAGGTGGCTCTTATAACCTTTCACATACTACTCTTTTCCTTAGAAAGGAAGATCATCGGACAAATCAACTAAAGTGTTGAATTTTGTGATTAAAGTATTAGAGAATAAGCTTTTATCCTCTTCACTTATACTATTATATAGATTTAATAACTTAAGAACATAAGAGTATGGTACACTTACATCATAGTTAAAGCTTATATTGAACTCATAATATAGATCCTTGCAGGGAATATTTTTCGACCACTTATATTTTTTTAGTTTCAGCTCAAGAGAATCTAGCCACATATCCATTTCCAACTCAGATACTGGCGTTTCAAAATAAAATATATCTAAATTTCCTTTATTAGTATATATTAATTTGTTAATTATTTCGTCAAGCAGGTCTTGATAATGCTCTAACTGTGAATAAGTAGCTGGTGTTAAATCGTTTGGACTAATCGAACATATTTTATCAGTTTCAAAATAAGCATATTTAAGTCTTTTATCAATACTTTCTAAGGTGTTTAGAATATGTTTAATGTTTTTATCATTTTCAAGTTTTACCTTCATTTTTTTATCTTCAATCAGTTTCTCATACAAAAAACCTGCCCATTGTTTTTTAAGTTGATGTTCAATATCTTTTGAGTTTTCATAACCATAAACAGCGTTATTAATACTTAGGTCGTATATAATGTCAAGGAAACTAAAAATGTGCTTATAAGATTTTTGACGGAAGGGATAATTGCTTTGGTAGTTATCTTTTATATCCTTTTTAACACTCTCGACATCATCGTCTGACACATCATTTTCAGTAAAGTAGTCAGTATATTGTTTAATTAAAAAACTACGGAAGTGTTCATAATCATATTTTACAAATTTCTGAATGAAGATAAATTTAGGTATCTTTGTTTCTAGAGCTTGTTTAAACTCCATTTTAGTAACGCTATCTCTGCTTAGATCACTTAAGTCGGATTTATGATAAAAACTCCCATAATTATTTCCTATTATTAAAATGAACATCTGACATTTCTCTATTTCTCTAAGGCACGCATCTTGAACATGAGAATTGTAATCATAAAAAATGTCACCAAAATCACTCATAACTGGTTCATACCCAAATCGTTCAATAAATGATCTTAGATTATTCCTATAATTATTTAAGTCATAGCAGGTAGAACTAACAAAAATCCTTGGTGAAGCCATTGGTACATCCCCTCAGTTTCTATCAAAAATAATTAATATAGACCAATATTCTACATTTATTTACTAATTCCTGTAAAAAGATTTATGCAAATCATAAATAATTTATAACTTTATCTTTAATGAGTATGTTGTTTGATCTTATTTTGGTTTTAGGCAGGATTTGGAAGGATGGTGTTTAATAGATAGGTAAGAAAGATTTTAGGAGGAACAATGTATGAATATAGTTGAAACTATTAAGAAGAACATAGCAGATAAAAGTATGAGGTTTCATACAATCACTGAAACCAATATGCTAACAGAGGCTATAACATGTTTTGAGAATAAGATGTATTATGCATCTGCTACAATATTGGCATGTTTATATGAGAAGGTATTTACCACTAGACTGATTAGAGAGACAAGTTTCCCCAGTTCCTTTACGCCATCAAAGTCAAACATCCAAGATCAACTTGATTATATATTAGACAGGACAGTTGTTGTTACTGATGGAACTGACCCCAGTAAAAAGCGTGGATGGTCATTTAAGGTCATTACACAGGCATTAGAAAATGAGGGAGTGTTGACTTCAAAACAAAGAGAAACATACAATGGTTATTATGATAGTTACAGAGTGCCTATTTTGCATGGTTTAGACAATAGACTTTTCTGTGAGGTTTTTAGTAGAGACCCACACATATTTGAAGCTGACACCGAATCAAGTGAAATACATAGATTCCTAACTGTTAAATTATTTGAGTTAATTAATGATTTATATGTAAGTAAATTAATAAATAAAGAAAAATAATTGTAGGAAAAGTAGCGTGTAGAGAATAATGTATATATGCTTTTCAAGTTTAAATTAACCACTTTTTAACCACTTAGTTTTGTATAAAAGCATATTTGCTATTTTATGGAACGTAGAAAAATATTATAAATACAACAAAATTGAAAATAATTAATACATTATAAAACGCTTGTAAAGAATCAGGAGGTCGCAGGTTCGAATCCTGCCAGGAACGCCAGAAAAAATACAACCTTGCATATAGCAAGGTTGTATTTTTTCTGGAATGAAGTTTGCCTGCGGCAAGTGAAGTGAATTGCATCGATGAAGTCGCTACGCTAATGCAGTGTGCTGTCGCACATGTGGTTAGGCAAACTTTACTTCATGCCGAAGGCGCTTCATTTTTGCTGAGCAAAACTTCATGTCACAAATTGACACTTCACTATCTATCCCCTGACCCCTAACATTCTTTTAATCAGTTTAACACATAACGCTATCTGAAGTATCAATTAAGAAAATATCAAACTCATGCAGCCTAGCCACCTTAATTAGTGCCCTTTAACATATTTAAAGGAAATTAAACTATAATCTAGAATTAAAGCCAACAGAATAAAATAAAAGGAGAACTGTAATGAATAAAAAACGGATGAGGAATTTTATTTTTGTTGGTTTAGTGGCTTTAATCGTCTGCGGTAATTTCCTAACTGCTTTGGCTGTAGAAACTTATACTTGGGAAGAGAAGGCTAGCATGCTGTATCCTAGGTATCGTCATGCTTTAGTAGCTACTGAAGATAGTATTTTTGCTTTAGGTGGTTATGATGCAGCTCCGACTAACCCTGCAAATAGAGTTGAAAAATATAACCTTAACACAAACACGTGGGAGGCTAAAGCAAGCATGAATTATGGCGCATTATACTGTGCTGCTTCTTACTATAATGGCAAGATATATTTGTTTGGAGGTACTATACCCTCAATTGGGGGCACCAACAGAGCAGAGGTGTATGATATCTCTACAGATAGTTGGTCTCCCCTGCCTGCAATGCCGCGTATAAGATATAATGGCAAGTCTGTAGTCGTGAATGATAAAATTTACATATTAGGTGGAGAAGATGGATTAACAGGAACTCTAAGTGAAGTTGATGTTTACAGTCCAAGTTCTAATACTTGGGAAACAGTAACTAACTTGCCTAATAAAAGAAATCAAGGCTTGTTTGAAGTTTTAGGGAATAAGATTTATTCTTTTGGTGGAGTTAGTAGTTCACAAGTTGTAGATGTTTATGATACTGTTGAAGGAACATGGTCAACTGCAGCATTTATACCAGATTCTAAACTTTGGAAGGGCCATATGTCAGCACTTGTAAGTGGGAAAATATATTCTATAAGTAGTAATAATACACATGTGTATGATCCTAATACTGATCAATGGAGTTTAGTTAACAGTTTTTTTGACATAGGTGCCTATGAAGAAGGTAGAACAACAGTTATAGGAAGTAAGATTTATGTTAGTGGAGGGCGTTATAGTACTCAATATAGATACCCTCTTATTGAAATAGCTATAATTAGCTCAATAGATGCCCCAACTAACCTATCAGCAATCCCAGGCAACGCCCAAGTACTACTAAACTGGGATTCAGTAGTAGGCGCAGATAGTTATACAGTAAAAAGAGCAACTACCGCAGGCGGTCCATATACATCAATTGCAGAAAGCATAACCGAAACATCATTCCTGGATACAACTGTAGTAATCGGAACTACCTACTATTACGTGGTGACATCTGTAAACACAGCCGGAGAAAGCGATCCGTCCAATGAGGCTTCTGCTACTCCTATTGCTCCAGTGGTTAATAGAGCTTTGCTGAATATTTCAATGCAAGATAGTTTGATAAAGGAATATGACTTGTCAATGACCCAAGTAAACAACTTTATTGACTGGTATAACAGTAGTACTGGAAGTGAGCTATATACGGTAGATAAGACTGCCAATATTGGCCCGTTTCTAAGCAGGAAAGACTATTTGGTTAAGGGTAAGATTATTTTCTTTGAGGTTATGGAGTTTGTGAATATTGAATAAATAACTTATTATTGAAGAGTCACCTTTAAGAGTGGCTCTTCTTACTTTAAGGATTTATACTCTGTTATCTATTAAAAGTGTGTATTAAATGTTAAAATATTATAAGAAAAAAATTATATTTTACAACCAATTGGAGAGAAAAATGGATAGATTTGACACTTTGCAATCATCAGTAATAAAGTTTAGGGATGAGCGTGATTGGAAGCAATACCACACTCCTGAGAATTTAGCTAAATCTATAGCTATCGAAGCAGGGGAATTATTAGAGAATTTTCAGTGGGGAGATGTTGCCCATAAAAAAAAGATCGTTGATGAACTTGCTGATGTTTTAATATATTCTTTTTTACTGGCAGACTCTTTAAATGTTAGTGTATTTGACATTACTCATGAAAAATTGCTAAGTAATGAGAAGAGATTCCCTGTGGATAAAGTAAGAGGAAACAGTGGTAAAAATACTAAAATAAGTGAGAAGACTAGAAATGAATAATATAGAGAGCTATCCGTTTAATAAGAAAGTAATTAAGTCTTTAAGTAATGATGGAAGATATGTTAATTGGCCTGCTGTTTATATAATAAACGACAAAAAAGAAGCATACATAGGAGAAACTACAAATCTTAAGAGAAGAATCTCTACTCATCTTAAAGACACACAGAAAGTTAAATTAAAAAAACTAAATATAATTACAGATGATGATTTTAACAAATCAGTAGCTTTAGATTTAGAATCTATGCTTATTGAGTATATTGCAGCAGATGGGAAATTTAAACTGCAGAATAGCAACAATGGCATGCGTAATCATAATTATTATAACCGAAAAAAGTACCAAAAGAAATTTAGGTATTTATGGGAAGAGCTTAAAAGAAGAGACTTAACTACTCAAGAGTTGTTTGAGATACGAAATACAGATTTATTTAAGTTTTCTCCATACAAGCCACTCACTGAAGATCAATTTCAGATTGTTAGTTCTATTGAGGAAATAATAAAAGAATATAAAGGTTCGGTTAGTGTTATATCCGGAGAGCCTGGTTCAGGAAAAACTGTACTTGCAGTATACTTGGCTAAACTATTAATTTCTAAAGAAGAGACTCCTATTAAGAAACTTGGATTAGTGTTACCTATGACGTCATTAAGAGCAACAATTAGAAAAGTTTTTACTTCTATAAGCGGGTTAAGGGCAAAGATGGTAATAGGGCCTAGTCAGCTAGCAAAATTTGATGAGCCATTTGATCTTTTGATAGTAGATGAGTCTCATCGATTGGCTAGAAGAAGAAACCTTTCTAGCTATGCTAATTTTGATCGAGTTAATGAAAAACTTGGATTTAATAAAGATACTGGGAATCAATTGGAGTGGGTAATAAAGTCAGCAAGGCATGTGATATTGTTTTATGATTCAAAACAAAGCGTGAAACCCTCTGATATAAGTGAAGATAGGTTTAGGTCTATCATTGAGAGAGTTGTTAGTGAAGAAGGTAGTCATAAAGAGGTATTAAGAAAATACAAGCTAAAATCACAAATGAGATTAAAAGCAGGTGAAAAATATCCGAAATACATAGAATCTATATTAGATGAAACAGCTCATGATAGAATTTGTTTTGAATCATATGATTTTAAGTTATTTTCTAATGTTGATAAAATGGTAAAAGCTATTAAGCAAAAAAACGAAGAGGTCGGATTATCTAGAGTAGTAGCAGGATATGCTTGGAATTGGGTTACAAAGAAGCAACCTGAAGCTTTTGATATAAATATTAATGGATACACTTATAGGTGGAATAGTGTTGTAAAAGATTGGATTAACTCTGACAATTCTGTTAATGAAATAGGCTGTATTCACACAATACAAGGATATGACTTGAATTATTGTGGTGTTATTATTGGATCTGAGTTAGTTATGGAGAACAGTGAGATTAAATTTATTAAGGCTAACTATAAGGATAAATATGGTTCACATAGATCCTTAAGTTACAATCAGATGAAAGAATATATACTTAATATTTATAAAACATTGTTAACTAGAGGTATTTTGGGGACTTATGTTTATGTTTGTGATAGTAAACTTAGGGAATATATTAGTAAATTTGTGCCATTAGTTTAATGTTTTATTGTGAGGCTAAGACAGCTTTGATATATGCGAAATATTGTCATAGATTTTGTGTCTATAAGAATCCGAATCTAGCAATAATTTCAAGCAACACAAAATGCAAGTCTAATTATATAACTACGGAGGCAGCAGTTTAATATATCCTGCTTCATTTTTGCGGAGCAAAACCTCATGTCACAAAGTGACACTTCATTATCTATCCTCTTACTCCTACCATAATTTTAATCAAACTAATATTTAGCCACGTGACAACTATATGAGGCTTCATTCCCAAAACTATAAACTCTCACAGACGAGCTATCTTAATTAGTGCCCTTTAACTTATTTAAAGGAAATTAAACTATAATCTAGAATTAAAGCCAACAGAATAAAATAAAAGGAGAACTGTAATGAATAAAAAACTGATGAAGAATTTTATTTTTGTTGGGTTAATAGCTTTAATCGTCTGCGCTAATTTCCTAACTGCTTTAGCTGTAGAGACTTATACTTGGGAAGAGAAGGCTAGTATGGGTGTAGGAAGAGTACATCACTCGTCAATTGTAGTGAATGATAAAATCTACATAATTGGTGGGCAAGCTGATGGTAATGTCTTTTTAAATTCTATTGAAATGTATAATATAGCTGATAATACTTGGGTAAATAAAGCTAGTATGGCTACAGGCAGACAGCAAGCTGGTGTGGCTTTGCATAACAACAAAATCTATGTGTTTGGTGGGATAACTGCTACTGATAGTTACTCAAATAGTGTAGAAGTTTATGATACCCTAAATGATACATGGGTCTCAAAGAATGCTATGCCTACTGGAAGACATGGAAGTCGAGCTATAACAGTTGATAACAAAATTTATGTAATTGGAGGCAGATCATCAAATAGTGAATATTTAAAAACCATTGAAATCTATGATCCTGAACTAGATACATGGCAATTAGTTTCAGAAATGCCTAATCCAAGATATGGATTTGGTTTAGCAACGTTAAATTCTAAAATATATGTAGCTGGCGGTTGGTTAATTATTAATGATGTAACCTCAACCCATGATAATACCATCAATGTTTTTAATACAATAACCAATACTTGGGAATTAGTGTCTAACATGAGAATTGGTAGAGAGTTTTTTGGTTTAGTATCAAGTTGTAATAACCTTTATGCAATTGGCGGACGGACTAACATAGTTGACGATTCGGTAGATGTAGATAAATATGATGTTGAAACTGACAATTGGAGTAAAGTATCATCTTTCAAATACAGTTCTTTCGTTAATTTCGGGTACATATCAGCTGGAAATAAAATTTACTTATCTGGTGGAGCCCATCCAGGAAGCTCATATTCTAATGAGTTAAATATGTTATGTATATCTGGATTAATTTGCGGTTCTCCCACGAACCTAACACCAACCTCAGGCAACGCCCAAGTATTACTAAACTGGGATCCAGTAACAAATGCAGACACCTACACTGTAAAAAGGGCAACAACCCAAGGAGGACCATACACAATCATAGCAGAGAATATTACTGAAACATCTTACTTAGATACCAGTGTAGTAAACGGAATAACCTACTACTATGTGGTGACAGCTGTAAACACAGCCGGAGAAAGCGATCCTTCCAATGAGGCTTCTGCTACTCCTATTGCTCCAGTGGTTAATAGAGCGTTGCTAAATATTACAATGCATGATAGTTTGATAAAAGAATATGACCTGTCAATGACTCAGATTAACAGCTTTATTGACTGGTATAACAGTAGTACCGGCAGTGAGCTGTACACTGTTGAAAAGGTTGCTAATATCAGGCCTTTTTTAAGCAGGAAAGATTATTTGGTTAAGGGTAAGATTGTATGCTTTGAGGTTATGGAGTATGTGAATAATCAGTAGATAGATGTTAGAGAGTCTTTAGAGTGGCTCTTTCTTACTTAAGCTACCAACGAACTACAAGCCGAAGAAATACGTTAGTAAATAAAAATAAGAAAAAGCAGAAATAACACTGATATGATGGGAGGTGGTGATTGAACACAATTGGTAGACTAAGAAACATATGGTTTCAGCTTTTAGAAATATGTTAAAATTATAGATGCTAATATGTTTATAAGGAGTGATGCTTTATGTGGAACAGTGATAAGGATTCTGAATGTAGTAATTCCGTTGATTCACTAAGAAATAATTTGAATAATAGCCAAGCTAATGTTCATGAAAGTGAATATAGAGCAAAATCTGCTACTGAAAAAGCAAATGATATTAGAATTGATTTAAAGCGGAGACTTTCAAAAGCTTTGGCGGGTAGGCTTATAATAAAATGTTATAGTAGAGTTGGCTATATGCATGTGCAAGGTAATCATGTATATGAACCTGAGCATGATGTAAATCCATTTTATGTTAGCCCAACCTTTTTATTAGATGTATATGAAAGTTTTGCAAGCAAAAATGGTTTCCAATTCAATTATAAATATCATAGCGGGAATATGCATAGTGTTATGTTTCCTGAAGAATATAGCTACTACACTGTAGAATTTTTATGGGGCAAAGCAAAAAAGTCAGGCTAATCAGGACGATGAAAATTTGTAAAGAAGAGAGAGTGATTATTGCTAGTGTTTGCTATCCGTAGGATTCTAGCCTATATTATTAGCATCTACATACTTATTGCCTCGTTACGGATATGGCCACGCGTTTTGCTCCTCCTATAATTAATACAAATTTATCAAGTTAACCAAGAAATTATATCGTGTTTTTCATTTTCTTTTATGGGGATATTACTGAAACTATAAAAATTAAAGCTTATTGATATAGAGGCTTTGATAGAAGATTTAATTTAAATCTTGTAGCCAAGCAGTTAACTAATTAATATAATATTAAAATATCTTACTTACAATTCTGAGGTGGCGGGCTTATATGATCCTATTAATAGGGTGAAAAAGGTGCCTACAAAACGTACAGCTATGGCTGAAAGAATATATTCTTTTCTTTGTAAAGAAACGACCCTTTTTCTTTATGTAGATGCTTAGTTTCATGCAAATCTTCCTTCATTTCTGTCATCATTTTTGATAGGCTCTCGGGCTTGCCTTCAGCTAAACAGTTAATAGTCTTTTCTTTCGTAACAGATGGCCTTTTTGAGTTGAATTTATCTCTTGCATATCTCTTATAAATTCTGGTACAGAATAAACAGTGAATATGTTATCTGATGTTACTACATAATTCTCATTGCACTCATAACAGTCCATTTACAGGAGCAGAGAGTTATACAGTAAAAAGAGCCACAACTCTTACATGTAACAGTAGTACCGGAAGTGAGTTGTATACAGTAGAAAAGTTCGCTAATATTGGACCGTTTTTGAGCAAGAAAGACTATTTGGTTAAGGGTAAGATTATTTGCTTTGAGGTTATGGAGTATGTGAATAATCAGTAAATAGATGTAGAGAGCCGCTTTTTAAGCGGCTTTTTTTGCTTAGACTGTGGTGCAAAACTTTACTTCATGTCAAAAAGTGTCACTTCATTCTCCCTCTCATTAAAACAAGTTATTATTGCTTAGGACAAACAAGTACTGGTTCACTAAATGGGCTATACCCCTGTTTCATCCAAAACGGATTATAGCTCCAGATATTTTTTAATAGCTCGTTAGGAGCTAAGCCTTGCTCAGCGATTTTCTTAGTTAAGTAGGCTAAAGCATCCTGGTCTTTTTTTCGCACTTTCCACTTGGGATTGGCTAAACGTGCGATACTCTTAAAGGCATATTCAAAATACAGACCAGAAGTATAAACATTAACACCATAAAAACTACGAGGTGAATCATCTAGCCAGCTATAAGGAAAATAAACTGTTCCCTGATCACCAATATGTCTCCACATTGCCACATCTTTATTAACATTTAGAGGATTGAAGCTTGCATGTTGTTCTTCTTTTCTAATTACTAACCTATTATAGTCACCCTTGAATTCAGTTTTGTAACCTCTCTTTTCATACTCTAAGATGAGTTTGTTTAATACATCAATTAAATCTAGAACAAAGCAGTCTAAGTCTTTATGTTCTCGCAAAAATCTCTCTTCAAAAATATCTAATGTAAAGCCACCCCATACATAAGTTTTTGTAGAGCATACATTAGATACTTCGTAGATGTCTTTCATAAATTCTAAGTAATGCTGATTAGCCTTTGATAATAATATCTCCTTATTCATAATTATCCTCCAAAAAAACTTTTAGAAAGAAACATTTAATTCTCTTCTCATTATATTATATCATTTGACCGAGTTTATGAGCTTTTTTTTGTGATAAGGATAATAAGCACCTTAGACAGCTTATGACTTATTTAAAGGAAATAAAGCTATAATCTAGAATTAAAGCCAACAGAATATATTAAAAGGAGAATTGTAATGAATAAAAAACTGATGAGGAGTTTTGTTTTTGTTGGCTTAATGGCTTTAATCGTCTGCGGTAATTTCTTAACTGCTTTAGCTGTAGAAACTTATACTTGGGAAGAGAAGGCTAGTATGATCGAGGGGCGTAAGGGACATGAGTCAGTAACTTCAGGAGATAAAATTTATGCTATAGGAGGACATACTCTAGCTTCTCTTTACTCCAATACTATGGAGGTATATGATATACAATCTAATACTTGGGAATCGAAGGCTAATATGATATATGGGAGAAGAAATTTTGCAGCATCATTTTATAATGGTAAAATATATGTTTTTGGTGGAATTACTGAGAATGATTTATACTCGAATACCGTTGAAGTGTATGACATTGCCAATAATACTTGGGAATTGAAAACTAACATGCACGACTCAAGGAGTCGTTGCAAATCTGTAGTCATTGGGAATAAAATATATTTAATCGGTGGAAGTATGCAAAATATTGAAGTTTATGATCCAGCTACAGATACTTGGGATATTAAGTCTCAAATACCCCATACAAGGGTGTTATTTGGTGTAACTAAACTTGATAATAAAATATATTCATTAGGCGGAAGATATGCCGCCTCGCTTGTCCAATCTGATTCTGTTGATATATACGATACAGTAAATGATACATGGAACACAGCTATGAACTTGCCTTCCCCTAGATTCGAATTTATGTCTTTTGATTTTGGGGGAAAAATATATGCATTATTTGGGTCAAATGATGACTCTGGTTTCATGAATAGTGTGTTAGTATATAATCCAAATACAAATTTATGGAGTACTGCAACTGACTACCCTTTAGGTAAACTCTCACTTTACAGATATGCAAAAATTGATAATAAAATATATGTAGTTGGTGGCTCTGTTGCTCCAAATACTTATTCAGATAAATTAATGGTACTGACAATACAACAGTCAATCCCATCCTCTCCCACCAACCTAACAGCAACCCTAGGCAACACCCAGGTTTTACTAAACTGGGATCAATTAACAGAAGCAGACACCTACACCGTAAAAAGATCCACAACCCAAGGTGGGCCTTATACAACCATAGCAGAAAACATAACTGAAACATCGTACCTAGACACGAGCGTAGTAAACGGAACTACCTACTATTATGTGGTGACAGCAGTAAATACCGCAGGAGAAAGCGACCCGTCCAATGAAGCATCTGCAACCCCTATCGCTCCAATAGTAAATAGAGCATTACTTAATATAACAATGCAAGAAAGTTTGATAAAGGAATATGACCTGTCAATGAACCAGGTAAACAGCTTTATTGACTGGTATAACAGTAGTACTGGCAGTGAGCTGTATACAGTAGAAAAGTTCGCTAATATTGGTCCGTTTATAAGCAGGAAAGACTATTTGGTTAAGGGTAAGATTGTTTGCTTTGAGGTTATGGAGTATGTAAATTAATTAGTAAAAAAGTTAGAGAGTCGCCTTTGTGCGGCTCTTTTGCTTTACTATAGTAAACAGATTGCAAACCAAATAAAAAAAACGTATAAAGGTGGAGAAAAACATTGATATTATAAGATATCTTGCGAAATACTTTATTACCTTTAGAAAATGTTAGAAAAATGCTATTATTAATAAAATAACTAATATATTTACATTATTAAATGGGGTGAGAACAATAAAGGAAATGATTGTGTTTTTGTGCTTAGTGGGGTTAGGCTTTGTAATAAACTATTTTAGTAAGAGAAAAATAGCCGTATCAGATGATAAACCAGTGAAAGTAATAAATAAGAATTTAAAGTTTGCTTTATATATGTTAGTTATTTCATTGCTAAATGTTGTAAGAAAAAATAGTTCTGGGAGAGATTTGGGAGAAATTCTGCCTAATACAATATTTGTTTTTGTAGCAGGCTTTTTAATACTGGTGATATTTGGCTTTGTATTAGACTATTTAAGGAAAAGAAAAATAGACAAATCGGATGATAGTAAGTTACAGTAATAATCAATCGATTTTTAGGCTATTATACTATGAAATAAATTTAGGAGTACAAACATACTGAATATCTTTATATATAGGAGTAAGATAGATGATTAAGAAAAATACAATTATTTTTATATCAATAGTCGTTTGCATAAGTCTAATCTCAGTAGGTTATCTACAATATGTTCAGTATAACCATTTAAAGGAGTCTGTCGGAGTAGCTTATCTGATAATCAATCAATATTACTATGATCTTCAAAGAGTTGGTGATAGCTATGGCAATTTGCCTACATCGCTTGGTATTAATACAATGACTTATTTTAGTAAAGTTTCAAGTAATATTATAGAAAAATATAATAATTTTGAATATAATCCTGCTGCGTTTTTGTCTTCATTTGGCTACTCTGGGTTTAATTACTATAATAATAATGATAAAGAAGAGATTCAAACATACAGAGAAATAGTAAAGTATATTACTGATCAAATGAGCGTTTTGAATAACCATTTTGAAAAGAAAACTGGTGTTTTTATACCTGTAGTTGATAACCTAAAGTCAAGAGAAGAAGTATTAAGAGTATACAAGAATATTTATGATGTGTTAGTTGATTGGCATGAGGAGAAGTCTTAAAGCGAACCCTACTCGCAATAGAGTCCGCTTTTTACTCTACAACAGCAAACAACAATGAAGGATATAAGTACAGTTTATACAGCGAAGCCGACGAGGGGATCGGCTATCATATTTATCAGATTGGCAAAGAGCTTTATATCTGCCATACTTTTGATGATTATAAGCGTGCTGGATACCTGACCATAGAAAAGGTTAGCAAAATAATAAGCTAAGAACAACAAGGCAATAGTTGTTCTTTTTTTATATGTATCAATATGTCAGAAATTAAGATCTTGTTCTTGTAAATCTAATTAGAGCGGTCAGTCGATCCT
The DNA here is from genome assembly GCA_028280325.1 of Bacillota bacterium. Taxonomy (GTDB): domain Bacteria; phylum Bacillota; class UBA994; order PWPR01; family PWPR01. The sequence continues at coordinate 32,537 of JANQLZ010000069.1, read as the reverse complement.
AAATAATCCTTTAAAGCAGTTAGTAATAGTTTAGAAAAGTTAACCCCGCTTTGTTTTCCTCTTTGTTCCCAATAGCGAGGCAGGGTAAGTGTTTTCTTTACGACTCTGCTATCAATTTCAGTACGTGCCAATGGCATATATGCTCTAATTGGCACTAAGTAGGTGTTAGCCTCACGTTCAATACTTTCTGGTAGTGATGGAGCCGGAATTTCGTCTGCATCCTCTTCAAGGCCATACATGTGCAGTTCCAGGGCTTCTTGTGCCGCTGAGGAAGCCTCTTTAAGAGTTTCTCCCTGTGTGTAGCATCCAGGCAGGTCTGGAAAAACAACGCTGTATCCACCGTCTTCTTCTGGAATCAGGAGAGCTGGGTAAATATATTCATCTGGTTTATTCATGATAACTTTTCCTTTCTTAAGTAGGATATGCAGGCTTACTTAAGCCCTGATTGTTTGAGTATCAAGTTTAAGATAGATTTTTTAACATCTCCACTGTGAAATGGCACGGTTATTTTACCTTTTATAGTGGGGTGTACTAGTTGAATATGGGAGCCTTTTTGTGCTTTAACTTCCCAACCATTCTTATGTAGCAGCCTTAGTAATTCTTTGGCTTTCAATCTCAACTCTCCTTACTTTCATATTATAGCACGTGTTATTAGCACGTGCAAAGATAAGCAGTACACTATGAACATTGTTCATAGTTCTGATGTAAAAATTATTTCAACTATATTCAATTATTTTCTACAATATCCTTCATCAGCGGCAAAATTACAAATTTATGTATATTGGTAAAAAATTATCCTAAAGAAAACAAATAACTTCGTCAGAAACTATGGATTAACAAAGCAGCTCTGTCAGACTGCACTGAAACGCACTGTCCATGGCTAAGCAGTCCTTTCGTAACGTCCTGTTGCTCATTCTGACTCTGCTTCATTATTCATCTTATTAGTTTCAATTTCCTTGTTCAACTGTTTTATTAAAAGGAGAATTTTTGCTTTGCAAATTACTATTAATGAAGCAAAATGTCTATTTTTTACTGATTATAATTTGTGTAAAAAAGCTAACAGGGTAATTAACAACTATGAAAGCAAATGGGGTATAATGAAGAAAAATGAAGCTAAGTGGCACCCTTATTAAAATAATATAATTGTAGGATATTTTGGTTTTTAAGATTTATAAGAAAACGGGAGAAATATAGTTATGAAGAAGAACATCGCATTAGTTGTTATAACCATTGTTATAGTAGTTGCTCTTTTTATTAGTAGCCGTTACAATTCTGATAGTTTGCCTGAAGAATTTGAGTATGAAAAGATGGTGTCCAAAGATCAAGTTCCTGTAGAGATTTGGGAAGGGTTAAGCGGCATTAATAGCTTGGATCTTACGAGGGGAAGTTATTATTTTCTTGGTAAACATTATAATACTGAGGGTATTTACTTCTTGCTTTGTGGTGGCCAGGAATTTGTCAATGGTTATGATGTAAACATAGTAGATATGAGGTATGAGGTTACTGGAGCGAGCGGTAACGAAGTGTCGCACAAAGCCTTACCGTCAAAAAGAAGCCAGATACGATATGGTTACTTTGAGCCTACTGTAGAAGAAATCTCTTCAGAAAAATCATTTGCATATTGTGAAGGCTTTGAGTTTCCTTTTGTTATCTTTAAGATAAGCACCAAAGTTTGCGATAATGATAGGTTTTCTAGAAAGGTGCCAACTACCATCGAAGGAGTTTACTTAGAAAATAAGCAAAATTATTAATCATTTAAAACGGAGGACCTAAAATGCGTAGTAAATTAGAATACAAGATTTTCTTTGTCTTAGGATTGATTATTGTGTTGTTTTCATCTGTGATTGCTATTAAACTGGAAATATCTTTAGTAACGGGATCAATATTATCTTTTTATGGTGCCTTAGGAATGTTGTTAGATGATTACTTTATTAGACTCACTGAAGCAAAAAAATCAGAAGAAAATTGAGGATTGTGAATCTATGAGTATTTTATAACATGAGAGGTGGATCTTGTGAAAAAGCTAAGCAATAGAATAATAATAATAGTTATTGCTATTGTAGTAGCTATATCAATATATTCTTATCAGACAGGTTGGAATCCATTACCTCAGTTAGAGAAGTACTGGATTTGGAGATCAGAGATAGGTAATGATGATTTTAAGATAAGTTTCACAAAAATTACTACTAAAGAAGACGTACCTGAGTCTGTTTTAGATAATATTAAACAGTTGAATGCTGACAATAATCTCGAACGTGGTTTGTGGTGCTTTAACCCTGAATTTTTTGAAGTAGATAAATTCTATTTTATGATTTGTGGTGGGAGCAGTTACCCTGACAAGTATGATGTGAAAATTACTGATTACAAACACGAATATTACAACCCAAATATCAGGCGATCTGATGAACAGCATATCTTTAGCAATTTGAGTTGTCAAATATCTGTGGAGGAGATGGCAGCTAATTCCTATGATTATAGTGAGGGAATCAAGTATCCTGTTGTGATTCTTGTAATTAATGAGAGGCATGCTGATAAAATTCAATTAAAAGTAGTCACAAGATCTGGATCTTATTTTACTCCCAAATCTAACTTTCCAAAATAAATATATTATACTCTGGTTAAGGAATCTCCATTAGACATTTAAAGCTTTTCCATAAGATGCTTTTTGCTCAACACTTTTTTACTTTTAAAGACTATTCCCTATAAGTTTGCTAACCGATAGCATCTCCATTTCTTTTAAATCTAAGAAAAAGGCCGCTGCTTAGATAGTGATAAGCTTCACTAGCATCATGTAATTACACCGCGATTAAAATATAGCTGAATTTATGAAAAATAAATGTAGATTAGAGAGCTTGACAAAACGTATACCCCGGTATACAATATCGAATGTGAATATGGTAACTGGTTTGATAAGTTTGCCAATTCAAAATAAGTTGTTAGGTAGCAAACTGTACTTAGCTGTACTTAGTTTGAGCCTTGCTTGAAAACATAGTTGGATTAGTAACTGTATGTTCTTTTAGTGCAGGTTGCTAAATTTTTTGAGTATATCTTGATAATGATTATCAAAATCAGAAATGAATTTTATTAAACTAAGTTTCTTTTTTTTGCTCACGACGTATACCTAGTAAACAATTGGTGTAATCACATTTTACGAGCTCTGCTCGTTACTGATTGAACTCCAGCGATTCATTCAGTAAACCCTAACTATGATTGGAATATGGCTTTTATACTCTTTAAGGAGTTGAGAGTAACAAAATAACAGGAGGTCTTAAATGAAGATCTTAAAATTAAGTGTGGTGTTATTAACTGCACTGGCAATGTTGTTAACTGGCTGCACTCAACAAGTGCAGGAACCTGATCAAGATATTGAGAGAACTTATGTGTGCCCTTCCGGTAAAGAAGTAATCTTACCTCCAGCAGATCAACTGGAAAGAGTTGTGATGACATCTGTGCCACTTCCAAGTATTTATAAATTAATTGGAGGTGACCTCGACAAATTAGTTGGTATTCACCCTGGTTCAAAGGTTGATGCAGAGCGGTCTATTTTAGGAAAAATGGCACCTCAATTGTTAGATATTGAGTCATCTTTCATGCAAGGCTTTGAGGTAAATACAGAAGAATTACTGGCATTAAAGCCTGATGTTGTTTTTTTCTACGGTGCAATGGCCCAACAGGATCAACTTTATGATCAACTCGGAGTAACCAGCATAAATACAAAACCAGATGTAAGAGGAGATTCCTTAGAGATGATGTTGCTCTGGGTTAAGGTGCTGGGAGATGTTTTTGAAATTGAGACAGCCATTGACGATATTATCGATTATGGTCATCAAGTTTTAGATGATGTTAAAGAAAAAACAGTTAATCTTGAGGAGTCTGAAAAAGTAAAAGTGTTAACTCTCTTCAGATTGAGTGAAAAGGAAATTGGAGTTTCGGGTAAGGGCAGCCAGGGAGATGGTTGGATTAGCCTGACTGGGGCCAAAAATGTGGCAGAAGATTTAGACGGAACATCTAATGTGGATATGGAGCAAATATATAGAATGAATCCAGATGTAATCTACATCTTTAACAATGCAATGCCTGAGGATTTATATAATAACACCATTAAAGGGCAGGATTGGAGCAAGGTTAAAGCAGTTCAGGATCGTAGAGTATATAAGATACCTACAGGTATTGCTAGATGGTTCCCGCCAAGTGCTGATGCTCCATTGATGTTGCAATGGATGGCGCAAAAGAATTATCCGGAGCTATTTACCTATGATATGAAAGTTGAAATAAAAGAATACTACAACACTTATTACAAATATGATATTGCTGATGAAGACATTGATGGCATATTAGATCCAGTTAGAGAAGAAGTCATGAACAGAGGATCTGGCAAAAACTATTAGGTAACAAAATGTCAGTGGGTTGTGAAATCCCCTAATGTTTTTGGTGAAAGGCATAATAAAAAACAATGAAAATAAAGAGCAAGAATATCAAAAAGAAGCTAATAATTTTAGCAGTCCTTCCACTAATATTATTAGTTGTATCGCTATGTATCGGAAGATTTTATGTAAGCCCCAAAACAACCTTTTCTATCCTGTTTTCTAAGATCAGCTCAGTAGAAGTGTTTTGGGATGATATTGAAGAGATTGTTGTGCTGGGAGTACGCTTGCCCAGAATACTAATGGCTTTAATGATAGGAGCAGCATTATCTGTATCAGGAACATCGTTTCAGGCGATATTTGGTAATCCTCTTGTTAGCCCGCATATTTTAGGGGTTGCGGCAGGGGCTGGTTTTGGGGCAGCCTTGGGTATTTTATTATCCAACAGTGTAATTGTTACCCAACTGATGGCCCTTGCTTTTGGTGTTGGAGCTGTTTTAATTACTTATCTCATAAGTAAGCGAAAAAGCGCTGCTACATTATACACGCTGGTTTTATCCGGGGTTATTACAGGTGCTTTTTTTACAGCGCTGATTTCTTTTATCAAGTATGTGGCTGATCCTGATGATAAGCTACCCGAAATAGTGTATTGGCTGATGGGCAGCTTAAATGGAATTGTCATGCGAGATGTCTTAACAGCTTTGCCGTTTATTCTTACTGGCATTCTGATAATCGTCTTATTGAGATGGAAAATTAATGTTCTTTCCTTAACAGAGGAAGAAGCCAGCTCACTTGGAATAGATGTTAAAAAATACAGGCTCATCATTATCGGGGCATCATCAATAATCACTGCGGTGTCAGTAGCATTCTGTGGAATTGTGGGGTGGATAGGGCTGGTTATTCCCCATGTAGGAAGAATGATAGTAGGCAATGACCATAAAGCACTGGTACCAGCGACGGTCTTTTTAGGGGCTTTTTATTTGCTTTTCATAGATAATTTGTCGAGAACTCTTACCCCGGCTCAGATTCCTTTATCGATCCTGACCGCTATTATTGGAGCACCATTCTTTGCTTACCTGCTGAGAAGAACAGGGGGTAGATGGTCATGAAGTTTGGGGTTATCAATGGAACCTTTGGCTATGATAATGAACGTGTTTTATTTGAAGACGTGAATTTTCAGATAGCAGAAGGCCAGATTTTAACTATACTTGGCCCTAATGGCGTGGGGAAAACAACCTTTTTAAAATGTATGATGGGTTTTTTAAACTGGCAAAGAGGTGAAACGATAATTGAAGGGCAGTCTTTTAGTAATTTAGCTGCTGCTGATATTTGGAAAAAGATTAGTTACGTGCCTCAAGCTAAAGCAACGATTTTTTCCTATACAGTTATGGAAATGGTCATAATGGGGAGAAATCCTCATTTAGGCGTATTTTCTATGCCAGCTGCAAAGGATATTGCAGTCTGTGAATGGGCCTTGGAAGAACTAAATATTAAAAACCTCAAAAGCAAAAACATATCAGAACTCAGTGGTGGAGAATTACAGCTGGTTCTGGTAGCAAGGGCATTAGTTTCTGAGCCAGATATTTTGATTCTTGATGAGCCCGAATCAAACTTAGATATTAAGAATCAACTTATCATCCTCAATATTATTAAGAGATTATCAGAAAAAAAAAATATTGCCTGTGTTATCAATACCCATTATCCTAATCATGCTCTGAAGATTTCTGATAAAACAATAATGTTTTCCTATGATAAACATCATATTTATGGGAACACAAAAGACATTATTAGTCAAAGCAATATCAAAAAATTCTTTGAAGTTAATGCAAAAATAGTGGAAATAAATGAAAACGAAAAAAATTATAAAACTTTAGTACCACTTAGCATCTGTGAATAGCATTAAATTGGCCGATTGTAGTCTCTGTGCAATAACGTTAATTAAATTTTCAGTTGTATAACAGCTTATCGAGAGTGAGGGAAACAATGAATTTACAAAAAAAATATAAAGATCGCAGCAAGAACTCCAATTTAATAATGGCATTCAGCGTAGCCATTGGAATTGCTCCGATATTTCTAGTTATGTTAATCGTCAGGCAATACAAAATGCAGCAGCTGACAACTTCAAGTCTATTGATGTATGTAGCACTGATTACCATTTGTCAAATAACAAAGGCAGTTTTATATGGGGTTTCTATCAAAAAAGCCCATGACTCGGCTTATTCGTCGCTAGTAGAGATAAGACTAGATATTATTAAACATCTTAAGAAAATGTCGCTGTCTTTCTTTCAAAAAAGAAAAACTGGTGATCTCACCAATATAATTAATCATGATGTAGAGCAAATCGAAGTTTTTCTGGCACATGCCTTCCCAGATATTATCGTAGCATCTTTAGTGCCTGTAATGGTTGTCATTGGACTACTTTTTGTGGACTGGCGTTTGGCTTTAGCTTTGGCCTGTACAGTTCCAATAATGAGCCTGTTAAACAAGGCTTTCAGAAAGCTATGGGGCAAACTATTTAAACAGTATTTTGTCTTAACGGGAAAACTGTCTGCAGATTTACTGGAGTATATTGCCACAATGCCAGTAGTTAAAGCTTTTAGCAAGGATGAAAAAAGAACAGCAAAAATTCTTGCTGCCATGAATAGATATAACAAATGGGTAAAAAAAATGAATGTCAATGTAGCTCTGCCAATGGCTATCATAGGCTTATTTGTTGAAGGTGGAATTATAGTAATGGCTGTAGTAGGGTCCTTTCTTCTTTCTCAAAATGCTATCAATTCAGAGCAGTTTATAATAGCTGTTTTATTAGGTGGATTGTTTATAAGCAGTTTCGCCCAATTACCAACCTTTCAACATAAAAGAATTGTGTTTGGCCGAGCCACCGACAGTATTAATACAATTCTCGGTGTTAAAGAAGAAGCCAGAACTGCTACTGATCAAGCAGTTGAGTCAACCAAAATAGAATTTAACAACGTAACATTTAGTTACAATCAGGATCAACAGGTTCTTAGCGATATAAATCTTACCTTTGCTCCTAATTCCACTAATGCCCTGGTCGGAGAGTCAGGTGCCGGAAAAAGCACCATTGCTAATCTGATTATGGGCTTCTATAGACCAGATACAGGGCAGGTAAAGATTGGTGACAAGGACATCAATAGTATGAGTGAAAGTGAAATTAATCGATCAGTATCAATAGTTCAGCAGGATGTATTTCTGTTTAACACCAGTATTGAAGAAAATATCAGAATCGGAAAAAAAGATGCCACTAAAGAAGAGATAATAGAGGCGGCTAAACAGGCTCAAATCCACGATATGATTATGACCTTAAAAGATGGCTATCAAACTTTAGCCGGCGAAAGCGGAGCAAAGCTTTCCGGAGGAGAAAAGCAGCGGATATCGATAGCTCGGATGATTCTGAAAAATGCACCAATTATTATTTTAGATGAGGCAACTTCTGCAATAGATCCTTATAACGAGTATTTAATACAGAGAGCAATAGACAATTTATCTAAAAATAAAACTCTTATCTTAATTGCTCACCATTTAAATACTATTGTAAATGCAGATCAAATTATTGTGATGGAAAACGGTAGGATCGTTGATAAAGGAGCTCATGTGAAGCTCATAAGCAATTGCAGTTTATACAATAAAATGTTGACAGAGCAAAAAAGAGTTGATGAATGGGAAATAAAAGAGGTGGTTTAAATGTTGAAAATCATGAGGCAAATGTCCTTTAAAGAGAAAATGTATGTGTTGATGGCTGTTATAAGCTTTGTACTAAAATCTCTCTGTAAGGCAGCGATGTTTGTAATAATATTAAATGTAGCTAATTATGTAATGACTGGAAGCGGATACTTTACCAGCTTAAGAACTTACTGGATTGTCTTAGCGTCGCTATTAGTGCTAAAAAGTATCTTTAACACATCAGCTGATTTTGGCAAGCACTTCGCAGGGTTTGAAATAGTAGGCAGACTAAGAAAAGAAATTACTTTGAGGCTCAAGAAATTCTCTTTAGGATTTTACACTAAGGAACGATTGGGAGAAATAAGTACTATTATTCATAAGGATATTAATAATATTGAATCAAATGTTCCTCATGTCTGGAGTAGAATGTTCAGTGACTTTATCACCTCATTAGCATTGGCAACTTACCTGTTTTCAGTAAATTGGAAACTCGGATTGGCTATGGTTTCACTTTTACCTTTGGCCATTGGTATTCTTGTATATGGCATAAAGAGCAATAGCAGGCTGCAAAAAGAGTCGCAAGATGATTTAGCAGATATGGTAAGCCTGTTTGTAGAGTACTCTAAAGGTATTCCCTTATTAAAGGCTTACAGTGAAAGCTCCAGCTTTGAAAATAATCTGAAATCGAGCACCAGGCAGTTTGGGGAAAGCAGTAAAAAGTCGGCAAGATCTATAGCTAACTACATTGGAAAGTTCTCTGTGGCTTTGGAACTTTGTTTTGCAATATTAGTGCTTGTTGGTGGGGTGATGCTGATTAGAAATAATATTAGCTTGACTCAGTTTCTGGTATTTATTTTGCTTTCTACTCAGTTTTACAAGCCCTTTGCCAGTCTGGAAGGATACTGGGTCAAATATCTTGTCGCTAAGGATAGCTATGATCGGGTAATGAGCGTGATGAATACCGAGGTTATTAAAAACCCTGAAAATCCTATCGAGCCGAAGTCTTTTGAGGTTGAATTTGTGAATGCCAATTTTTCGTATGAGGAAAATGATTTTGAATTAAAGAACATTAATACGGTAATGAAGGAGGGCTCTCTGGTGGCTTTAGTTGGCCCTTCGGGTTCGGGTAAGACAACTGTAACCAATTTGCTGTTAAGGTTCTATGATTTAAATAGCGGCCAAATTAAAATTGGCGGCGTAGATATTAAAGATATGGATTATAACCATTTGTTGGAGAACATTAGTATTGTAATGCAAAATGTTATCCTGTTTGCTGATACGATCTATGAGAATATCAAGGTAGGTAAAAAGGACGCTACCAGAGCAGAAGTTATAGCTGCTGCCAAAAACGCCATGATTCATGAATTCATTATGACACTTCCTGATGGCTATGAAACTATGGTAGGCGAGAATGGAGCGGGCCTTTCAGGTGGGCAGAAGCAAAGATTATCTATAGCCAGGGCCTTACTAAGAAACGCACCGATAGTAATCCTTGATGAAGCCACCAGCAATGTAGACCCTGTTAATGAAAGAAAAATTCAAATAGCAATATCTAATCTTGCTAAGGGGAGAACCCTGATAGTGATTGCCCATCATTTAAACACGATTAAAACTGCAGAACAGATATTAGTGTTTTATAAAGGTGAAATTGTTGAAGCTGGTGATTTCAACGAGTTAATTGCTAAAAGAGGTCTGTTTAAATCCCTTTGGGATTCACAGGAAAAAGCTAAAGAATGGCTGCTGTGTTCGTAAATAAAAACATTACCACTCAGTAACAATATATTATACAAAATAGACCAAAGATCAGGTCTATTTTGTTATTCTTATATGTATCAATGTTTGAAATTCTTTTTACATAGAAGGAAAAGCCAATTAAACCGCCTATAACAATTATGTCAGAAATTAAGATATCCTGCTCTTTTGTTCTTGTAAAGTTAGTTAGCGCGGTCAGTCGATCCTAAATAATCCTTTAAAGCAGTTAGTAATAGTTTGGAAAAGTTAACCCCGCTCTGTTTTCCTCTTTGTTCCCAATAGCGAGGCAGGGTAAGTGTTTTCTTTACGACCCGGCTATCAATTTCAGTACGTGCCAATGGCATATATGCTCTAATTGGCACTAGGTAGGTGTTAGCCTCCCGTTCAATACTTTCTGGCAGTGATGGAGCCGGAATTTCGTCTTCATCTTCTTCAAGACCATACATGTGCAACTCCAGAGCTTCCTGTGCCGCTGAGGTAGCCTCTTTAAGGGTTTCTCCCTGTGTGTAGCATCCAGGTAGGTCTGGAAAAACAACGCTGTATCCACCGTCCTCTTCTGGAATCAAGAGAGCTGGGTAAATATATTCATCTGGTTTTTTCATGATAACTTTCCTTTCTTAAGTATGGAGATGCAGGCTTATTTAAGACCTGCTTGTTTAAGTATCAAGTTTAAGATAGATTTTTTAACATCTCCGCTGTGATAAGGTACGGTTATTTTACCTTTTATATTGTAGCACGTGTTATTAGCACGTGTAAAAAAAATACAATACACTAATAGGATACTGTTAGTGCCTTTAAGTGGCTTCACCATTTATATTGTGTGCTGCTGATTAATCATTGTACTCCTTTAGTTCTGATGCAAAAATGACCAGTTGTAAAAAAGCCCACAGATTTTTGTTTAAATATGGTAGCATATTTTTAAGGAGTAATAAATATTGATGAAAAATGAGTAAAATTATTGGTCAGTTTTATGTATTGAAATGAATTGAGGGATTATTTTGTGAAAAAATTTGTTGTATTTTTTATAATTGCAGTCATTGCAGCCTCCACTATTATCTATGTTAACAACAGTAGGGTGAATATAACCGGAGAGTATCAGCTTGAAGAGCTCAGCTTTCATAGCCCGCTTTCATCAAGTCTGGCTAATCCATCAACAGCAGAAGGGGTCAAGTACATAGTTGGAAAGAATAGTTTTGCTATAACTCAAGGGGAAAAAAGGGAATGGTCAAATGTGACCTATAAAAAGGAAAAAGTTGACAGGGAATCATTTGCAGTGATTTACAGTAGTCAGTTAACTGATATATATAATGAAGTGTTTTTTGCAAACATTAATGAAGGATATAAGCACAGTTTATACAGTGAAGCCGGGGAGGGGATTGGCTATCATATTTATCAGATTGGCAAAGAGACTTATATCTGCCAGGCTTTTGATGATTATAAGCTTGCTGGATACCTGACCATAGAAAAGGTTAGCAAAAAAATAAGCTAAGTTATGAGTAAGAACAACAAGGCAATAGTTGTTCTTTTTTGATTTCAGCAATATGTTATACTAAATTCAGATTGTTATGTGCGAGATTAATAAATATTAAAGGATTGAAAGCAGTTTGAATGGAGGTAGCTCTATGTTTGCCACTATTATAGCGGATATTGCAGATTCCAGGCGCAACTTGTCTGAATCTCGCAGTATCTGGCAGCTGGATGGGGTGAGTTGGGAAGGAACTTATTCTAAAATAAGGGTTTACAAACATGATGAATTAGAGGTAGTTGTCAGCGACTTTAGCAGGATACCTAAGATTATTAGAACCCTCAGATATAAACTGCGGCCTAATATTCTACGTGTTGGCGTTGGGTTTGGGGATATCAGGACTGATTCACACCTAAATTTAAATGAAGAAAATAATCCTTATCGCATGACAGGCGAATCATTTTATCTGGCAAGAGATGCCTTATCTATGATAGACAATAGAACTCAAACCCAATTCAGCACAGGTGATATTGGGCTCGACAGTATTATTGATGCCCTATACCTGCTAATGGATAGACGAATTAAGGATTGGACGGAAAAGCAGTGGAATGCTGTTATGAAGTATGAAGCAAAGGGAACCCAAAAAGAAGCAGCTCTGGCTTTGGGAATCAGTCGGTCTGCTCTGGCCAGAAGGCTGCACAGCGCCGACTATGATGCAATAGATAAATCTGAAAAGCTGATAATCGATTTAATTTGTAATAAATTCAGGTAGAGAATCTGTCAGGTCAGCTGTTTACATATTATGAAAAAATATTATTATCAACTATTTAATTTTATAAAAGTTTTTTACCCTTGAAGTGCTGAAAGCTACACATATTAAATATGTGCATTTAATACTGCACATATCGTTAGTGTGTAGTAATTGACGCACATCGCGTGCCTGCTGCAGCTGTTGGAAGAAAATAAGAAGGTGATTATTATCTATGTTTTAGTTACTACAATTTTAGCACATGCTCTGGCAGATTTTGTGTTTCAGCCAAATTCTCTAATGGAGCAAAAAAGAAACATAGCAGATTGGCGGGCATGTTTGTTCGCCCACATTAAGCATGCTCTGATTCAGGCCATACTGCTGTTTTTATTCCTACATATATTCAATTTGTCTGTAGCCAGTAAATATATTTTGTCAGTCATAGCTATCCATGCAATTATAGACTTTGCCAAAATAAAATTTGAAAATACCTCTAACGATATGCAAAGTTGTGTTAAATACACAAAGCGCTTAGTGCTTTTCACCATAGATCAATTATTGCACATAGCTTCAATAATAATAGTCTGGAATCATTTTAGTTTTCACATTAATAGTACAGTGCTGAACTGGTACAAAAACGTATTTGGCGTCATTAATGAATCTACTATCGGGCTCAGTATAGCAGCAGGGGCAGTTGTCTATGTTTACGTGTGTTTTGGCGGCGCCCATTTCATTAGATTATTTTTAGACTTTATCTATCGCCATGTACCAGATTATCAGAGCAAACTTAACAGTACTGGTGGGGAAAGCGGCCAGGGAGCTTTATCCACACTTAGTATCGGAAAAACTATCGGAATAATTGAACGGTTTTTGATCTTAACCCTGTTTATAAACGGCGAATATGTTTCGATAGCAGCTATTATTGGATTAAAGTCGTTAGCAAGATTTAAAAATCTGGATAATAAAAGCTTTGCAGAGTATTACATTGTTGGAACCTTAACAAGTCTTTCAGTTGCAGCTGTAGGGGTTTTAATATTAAGCAAATGGGTTTAATAGCTTTGAGCAGCAAAAAAACCCTATTGTCTTTTTATTTTTGCTTTTATTTTTCTTACATAGCTAAATAAGCAGTAGAGGTTGCTTTCCCGGTCATTTTTTAAAGACTCAATTATAGATAAGAAGCTATCTTTTGAGAATTGACGAGAAAGTTGTTTGTAGAAAGCAGTTTTGTCCCTGCTTTTTATATCATAGCCCTACCTTTTCATGACTTCCTCAAAATTACGGATATTAGAAATTGGAACAACAAAATCATAAGCCCAGTGCTCAATAAAAATAGATTTGCTCTTAAAATTTGATAACTCTTCTGGAGACAATCATCACAATCCATCTATAAATATCTTGCAACCTAGTAATATAAAATGCAATCTTGGATATTTTTTCTTCAGAGCATGGGGAGATTTACTAATTCTTTTCTCTCTGACAGAGAAGTGTTGTGAGTAGTAAAGATAAACTGCCCTTCAATACTATTAGATAGGCTATTAATAATTATAGCTATTAGTAAATCATGGATATTTGAATCTAGTTCATCAACAATAGAGATTTTGCCATTTAGCGCATAGAGAAAATAAGGGAGTAGAGTAAGTACTATGTTTTGCATTTCACAAAGAACTGGTGTTCTAAAAATTTATTTTTCAGCAGGGAAATTGATATATGTTAACAATAATACAATAAATGAATAACATTATTTACCAACACAATAATCGTAATAGAAATTTAATTGTAGATGGTGGCTTTGATAATTGAGTGCCACCTTCTTTTATTAATTATAGTATCGCTAAGTCTAAGCCATGCATAAATAATAATAGTTTGATGTTTAAGAACTCTAAGATTCAAAAAGCTAAAAAGGCGTTAAATTTGCCAGCTTTTTGAACTATTTTCAAGCTAACTAGAGACAGGAAAGCAGGTGGTTGATTGAGAGGATTTGGAGCAATACCATCACCCGCGGATCATCGAGATTGGCGATTGTCAAGGATAACTAATATTGGCACCAGGTTTGAGCGAGACTTCGAGACAGCTTGGCTGCCGCCTGTTTACAATCAGGGTTCGGTAGATTCATGTGTGGCCTTTTCCCTAAAAACGATCAGAGAGATTCAGCAGTATAAAGAGAACGGCTATCATGATGTCCTCTCAGCAGGTTTTATTTACGGCAACCGGTCGCCTGAGCATTGGCAGGGAGAGGGCATGTACACCTCTGAAGCATTATACCAAATGAAGCGGCACGGTGTGTGTATCAATGCGCTGTTCAATATGAATGATTTGTATCTAATAGTTAAAAGCAAACTAACCAGCCGGATGTTTACCAATGCTGTATCACGAAAAATATCCGCATATGCCCGAATATACACCGTGCAGGAGGCTATGTCAGCCATTAAGGAATTGGGAGCGGTGCTTTTTGCTGTTCCGGTTTTTAATTATTTCTACAATCATCAGGGTAATGGAGCTATAGAACGGGTAGAAGATAGTGAAATAATAAATTACCATGCCGTTACAGCTTATGGCTGGCATGACTATAGCTCATCAGGCAAGTTCTATTGGCAGCTGCGCAACAGCTGGGGCCATAATTGGGGAGACAACGGCAATTGTCTGCTTGCCTCGGACTATGTCAGGAGGCCAGAGATGTGGGCGATTACCGACGCTCAAGACGTAAATGTAGAGCATTTTATGAAGATGAGGATAGGCGACTCCCATATCTTTGACACTCAAACTGGAGCACTGATAAATGTCGGTGCCAAAGCACTGTTGATTAACAACAAGGCCTACCTACCGGTGAGGGCAGTTAGTAAGTTATTGAATCGAGAAGTGAGCTGGGAAAATCTCACTAAAGAGATTATTATCAAAAAGTAAGGTATAATAAATTAGGGTTGCCTCAATAGGCGACTCCTATTTATTTTAAAGGATATTAACGATAAGTACGCTGTGTTATTATAGTGAGCAATAGTATTGTAATCTCATTCAACTTTACAAAGCTGCTTCGATGCCTTATATTAAAACTGAAAAACAAACAAATAGAACAGAGGAGTTTGATTATGTTAACACCAGAAGTTAGTAATTCGATAATCTATATTGACCTGAATAAAGTGGGTGCCAATATTGATAAAATCAGAGCGCATATTGGTTCTGAAGTGGAATTAATGGTTACCTCCAAGTCGTATGGCTATGGCCACGGGCTGGTGGAGCCCTGTGTTTATATGTACCGAGAGTGTGGTGTCAAAAAATTTGCCACCGCTGCACTGTCTGAAGCTTTACAGCTGCGGGCTGCTGGTATTGACTGTATGGTGATGGTATTTGGCGGGGTGCCCCATACTGGAGTTAAGGCTTTAGTTGATAATAATTTAGTTGCAACCATCTATGATAAACAGTTTGTAAAATTACTAGCTGAAGAGTCTGTGCGCCAAAACAAGGTCACCAAGTGCCATATTAAAGTCGATACTGGAATGCGCAGAATAGGGGTTAATGTTGGAGAGGAACTACAGGAACTTATTGAATATGTTAAAACCCTGTCAGGAATTGAAGTAGAAGGTGCTTTAACTCAATTGGCTTGCCCTGATCAACCAAGTAATAACTTTAACAACAAGCAAATCAAGGAGTTCAATCAGGCAGTTGAGCAAATGCGCAATAATGGATTGAAGCTGAAATACCTGCATACCGCTAATTCAGGGACTACTGTTAGGCTAAGATCAAGTCACTATAATGTCGTTCGACCAGCGGCTTTAATCTGGGGTTATGATACTTCACCAGGAGAGTTCAATCGCTTAGGTTTAGAGCCAGTAGTTACCTGGAAAGCCTACGTAACTAATATTCGAAACGTTGCAGTTGGCGAAACAGCGAGCTATTCTGAATTCTTCAGAGCAAAAAGACCTACCAGGGTCGCCATTATGAGTTTTGGTATTGGTGATGGTTTCCTTAAACAAATAGTTACCCAAGACCCTGATAAAAATCCTAATGTAATAATTAACGGTGTAAAATGCCCGATTGTCGCTATCAATATGGATCAGGCCTTTGCCGATGTTACCGACCTTAAGGACGTGAAAATTGGCGATGAAGTATGGTTGCTGGGCAAACAAGGAGATGAAGAAATTACCATAATGGATATATCAGAGAAATGTGGGGTATCTAAAAGCCATATTTTAGCTACGATGACTTCAACGAGGCCATATCGGGTTTACCTGAAATAGTTAATGAGCCAATAGCAAAGACTTAGGTGCAGTGTTTAATGTAGTATAATGCATCTTTGTGCACTATGTTAAGTGGTTTAAGCGTTGCGCTGGGGGCTGTCGCATTACAACCAATAAGTTAGGTAATAACTCCACATCAGTAACTGATTGAACGAGGAACTAACGAAGTGAACCAGCCCCTTTTACCCTTAACTACGAAAGCTGAATATACAATAGAAAAGGAGCTTTAATGTGTTAAATGTAAAAATACTTTCTGATCCGATCTGTTGGGTTTGCTTTATTGGTATTACAGCTATGGATATTTTACAAAAGGAATATGACTTAAATGTCGAGTGGCTTAATATCAATGCCCATCCACATTTTGGTACGGGGAGTGAAGGAATCCACCAGGTTGAATATAAAGGATCGCTCTTGAAGTATCGCCAATCCAGGAAACGAGTTAAAAAAATTGCGAAGCAGTACGGGCTTTATCTACCTTATAAAGAGTATGTTCCTGCTCCGCAGCGAGCGCTAAATGCTATTTATGAAGCAAAAAGTATGGGGCGCGGCACGGCCTTTAAGCGTTTAATTATGGCTAAACACCATCTATATGGGGAGGATATCGGTGATCTATCAGTTATTAGTGAAACTGCACAAGAACTTGGGATAGATGGGAGACGTATTCTTCAGGCTGTAGAAAGCGGTAAGCATGATGAAATTATTGCCAACAACACAGCACAGGCATATAAGTATGGTATGAAGCAGTCGGCTTCTGGTGTGATGGTGATCGACGATAAACATTTTATTGCGGAGCCTTTTAAGGACCTTGACCAATTGCGGTCAATTATAGAGGAACATTTAGCAAGACAAGACCAAGAGTAAATGATGAATGAGTAAGGAGAATAATGGTGAATATTAAGGTATTATCAGATCCCATTTGTCCGATGTGCTATATTGCAATTGGCGTAATGGACGAGCTTATCAAGGAGTTTGATCTGACAGTAGAATGGATTAATGTCAATGCTCATCCTCATTTTGGGGAAGGCATTAAGCTTTCAGAGTACAAAAAATCATATGAAGGGTATCTGGAATCAAAAAAGCGCTATAAGGGTATTGCCAGAAAATATGGGCTTTATTTTCCTGTTAACGACTATATACCTTCACCCCAGCCAGCGCTGAATGCTATCTACGAAGCTAAAAAGCTGGGGCGCGGCGGGGCTTTCAAACGTTTAATTATGGCTAAGCATCATGTGTACGGCGAAGACATCGGTGATATTGAGGTAATAGTGGAAACTGCAAATGAGTTGGGAATAGACCCGCTTCGGATTCGCAGGGCAGTAGAATTACGACTCAATGATGATTTGATTGCTGAGAATACCGAACGGGCATATTCTTATGGTATGAAAAAATCAGCTTCTGGGGTTGTTGTTCTTAATGATCAACAGCTTGTGGCCAGCCCTTTTAGTGAACCATCTAAATTACGGCATATTATTGAGCAGCATCTGGCAGTTTAGTTGACTCAAGCCTCATCAAATAATATTCAGCCAATCCCCTAACAGGAACTTTATCCTTCCCAGCAGTAAGGTCATGCGGCTTAGGATAACATTGCTGAACATACAGCCAAAAGCTATCATTAAAAACACCCGGCCGATCTTTCTGGCAACTGCTAACACCGGTGGATTGGCCCCGGTATTGCTTCTGGAGAAGTAAAAAAAGAGGATTACGCAGATCACTCCAACAAAGATTAGTACGCCTTCCAAGCTGCCGATACTGGTGTAGGTATCTGACAATTGCTTAACAATCTCAGAGCTGACTATTCCTTTTAAAGAAAGGCCCAGACCTACCCCAATGGTGACCGAAATCGGAAACCCCATCAGCCATTGTTTGCCTCTGAAGAATCGTGAATATAGTAACAGACCCAGAGCAACAGGAATGAATATGGTATACTTGCCCTGCTTAATGGGAGTTATTATGACCGGATTAAGGCGCTCTAGCGAGAGCACAAAGCTGTAAGCTGTTCCTACCGCCAAAAATGTATACTCGGCTAATCGATATAATGGACTGTCCTTGATGACAAAGGACATCAAACCCAAAGTGCAAATTGCCGCTATCCAGGTTCCAGCCATTATCTTGCACTCCTATCGCTAAATTTTTGCCTTTTCTCCACCAGGTAAGATATGTTGCCCACAATAATCAACACTATGATTAACATCGACGAAGAGGATAATGGGTCCATATGCTTGCTTGCCGGGCCTCTAATTCCAATCAGGCTTTCATATCCTGCTGCTCCGACCAGCCCGTTTAAGTAGCCGTCAAGCTGTCCGGAAACATAATAGGGGAGAAATCTTATGGCGAATACAGCTTCGATGCCACTGACCAGGTCAACGTTGTAAACATCTGTGATATATCTGACAATAGACCATAACTGGGTGGCTCCAAAATTAATTACCAAATCAAAATCGCTGCCGTCTTTGATATTTTTCATCATTTCCAAATCAGCCAGTAGATTTCCGTCGCTGTCTGCTGGCGCTGCCTGGTGAATATCATTGGCCAGGTTAGCAACGGCAACCTCTCCACCATAGACAAAACCCAGATTGACAAAATCCCGACCAGCCTCCTTTTGATATTCTGAGGCATAGCTGCTCATGTACTGATTCAAGTAGATATTTCCAGACTCAACTAAGGCTGCACTGACAATTTTAATGCCTTCTTTGCTGAATAAATGGCTGATGACACTATCCGACTGACTTTTCATTTCTACTTCATTTTGAGCAGCATAGCTGATAAGCAGCAGTACGGTATCGCCAGGCATCAGGCTATCGATTTTCTGATAGATTTTGGTTACTTCCTCGGAGGCATCAACAGGCAAATTTAAAGGAGCAATTAAAGGCAGAGTGATTGAAATTATGACCAATATGTAGATAATCCTGTGATCTATATTTATTAAATATTTCATTGTCCGCTCCCCCTTCATTTGCTTTGCCCGGGGATATGTCCACGCTCTACACCCAGCAGTATTCTAATCCCCAGGGCTATGGCCCCCAGTCCGCCACTGATTAAAATACCTCTGGAGGCAGCGGTAGTGGGTATCAGGCGAATAAATATGGTTATTCTCGCAAATACAGGAGAAATCGCGGCCCCAAATGAAGTACTGCCCAGTAAAACGATAATGCCAGTTACCAGCAGAATAGTCGAATCAATAGACCGAACTCTAAAGGCCCGATAGGCTGCAGTGGCCATCCAGAGCCCCAACAGCGAATATATGGTAGTGCTCAATGGCACTAAAATGTTGTTGACAACGTACATAAAGGGCTGACCTCTTGAAGAATATATCAGACCAATGCTGCAGACAGCTGTAAAAACCACAATAAAATATAGAGAATAAAACCACTCTCTTCTACGGGTCATTATCCGTTTTACGTGCATTCTCATTAAGCTTATTATCGCCGTAGCAAGGGCCACCAAACCAATAACTACAGACCAGTTGACCAGATTTGCAGAGATTGTGTTGAATATCGACAGATCAAAAAAACCGGCAACCAGGGTTGTAAGTGTAATTATAACTGTTATTCCTAAAAAAAGATTATTTCTGTTCATAATAATATACCCCTCAATTAATAATGCCTGAAGCTGAAATAATTGCGCCAACAATTAGAATGGCAATAACGAGGAGTTTAGAAAAATCCTGTCCGACGATACTGCCTATTTTGTGGGGGTCATCAGCTAAAATCGCACCTGCCGCATAAACCTCTTCGCCAATAAGTACGTAGTCACAAGTAGTAATAAAAAAAGGAAGCTGGGTTACGCTGGTAGTTCCAGCGATCTGAATCGCCCCGGCATGATGTCCGGCTTTCAGTGATCATTAAAGACTCTGCAAAGAAACTGCCAACCATGATATTAGCTGCTACCTGGCCTTCCTGAAGAATTGATCTAACAGCAGTGGCATAGGCAAACTGATTGTCTGTTAAGAACTGGACAGAGTTGTAATCAAATGAATTAATTTTTCCTATTGAGCTATAGGCATTTCGAACGACCTCCTGAGCAACGGGTAAAACCATAACGTTTCTAATGGTGACCAGAAGCTTTGCCCCATAATTTGCCACTGTTCTGGAAACATAATTGAGTACCTCCAGCCCCGAAAACGTTACAGCAGATCGAGAGTTGTTTAACCCCGTAATGCCAGGTATGAAATGAACGATCTTATCCATTTCAGTAGCCCTGCCTACCGCTTCCTCGATAGCCTCTAGTCCGGCAATATTGCGCAGGTAGTACTTTTTGTCATGGCTCTTAGCGATAAAATAAATAGTAATAAAACTAACAGCAACTAAAACAAATAAATCAACAGCTAATCCCGGTTTCATCCCAGGTTACACCTCCGCTTTGTGAATTTATTAATGTTTACAATCGTGTGGCCATTTCCCTCTATGTCTGTTAAAAAACGTTAAAGGGTTTACTGATAAACGTGGAACGACTTTTGGCTTTTCTCAGTAAAAGCTATTATTGAAAGAAAATATCTTAATAGCATATTTAAGTTATTTGTAGCCTATGCAGCATATTATATCATACATTCGATATAAATAGTATAACATATTCTATTTAAATCAAATTTAAATTTAAGGAAGTAGCGAGTTGATAATGGTAGCATATTGCCGCAGCTATCAGAAAAAGCCTATAATATGATTATTACTTAAGAAATAGTATTTTTAATCGGAGGATAACATGGATTACAGTCAAAAAATAGCTCAACGGCATTGGAATCTTAGCGATAAAGGTGAGCGAGAACATAATCGAGAGAATATGTTTATTGATGATATCATTCAAAAGGCCCATTTGGAACGGGAAATATTGTCGAATATAGCTGGTATTGAAAATGTTTTTGATGGCGGCGCCGGGGCAGGCAGATTCTCTATTTTACTGGCTAAAATGGGTCTAAAAGTCACTCATTTTGATATTTCCCGGCCGATGCTGGACAAGGCCCGGCAGTTGGCTGATGAGGCCAGGGTTGAAGAAAATATGGTGTTTGTTAAAGGCGCTCTGGAGGATTTGAGCAGCTATGCTGACAATGAGTTTGATCTGGTGATCTCCTTTGATGCTCCGATATCTTATACCTATCCTAATCAGGAATCAGTGATTGCCAATTTAGTGCGTATAGCTAAGAAAAAACTGCTTATCAGCGTCTCCAGCCGTTTAGGAACCCTGCCTTATTTTGCTAACCCGATCCAAAAGAATCAATTCATTTTGGACAAAACAGTAGATGACTCCTATGTGCGCTGGTGTCTGGACAATGCTGATAAACAGATTGCCAATTTTAGGTTCGATAAGGATTTTTGCCAGCAGGTGTGGAACAGCGGGCTTTGTGACAATATTGAGCAGGCAATTGACTTGTATGAGTCGGGAAAGTCTCCCTGGCCGATAACCTACTTATTCAGGCCCGACGAGCTGAAAGCTATACTTGAAAAGTACGGTGTAAAGAATATCCGCTTAGCCGGGCCCGGGGCCTATGCCCGTACCATTCCCAATGAGGTTTTAGTAAAGATAATGAACGACGAACAGCAAAGAAAAGACTTTTTGGAGTTCTGTTATCTGTACGACAGCAATCCATATGTCTGTGGAATGGGCAAGGATAATTTGTTGGCTTATGGTGAAATATTGTCATAAGTGCCAATAACATAGGATTTAAAAATAAAAACGAAAGCCTGTAACTGAGCAAAACTCAGTTACAGACTTTTTTAGTCTGACTTATCTCTCTCGACTGTGCGCATATATTTTATGAAGATAAAAGAATTTTGAAGTTCATTATTTCTCCCTTTTGGCAATTCATTACCTTACCTGATGTGCTATGAAATGGAGTTTTTATACTATTTTCTTTAACATTATATTCAATACTACTTAGATATTATATAGAAATTTAATATTAGTCAATTTAGAGTTGAATAAATATTAATAGCTTGGCCTCTGTTATTAAGTAGAAAATATTGGGTAAAAAGATATAACGGGGTATCTGTTAGATACCTCAACTCAATTACAGGGAGGTAAATGTTGTGATTAGAAACAAATCAAAAAACAGCACGAAGTTTTTGCTGCTTTTGATGCTAACGATTGCCATCGTATTTTCTGGTTGCTCAGCCAGTAATGACCCCAATGTTGAAAACAAAAAAGTTAAGGTATTTGTCGATGAGCGGGTGGAATTGCTAAGTGTTGTACAAAGCCTGGCAGCCTACAATCTCAGGGTTGAAACCGGGCAAGCGAGAAATTACAGTGATTTTTATGAAAGCTATATTTCAGATATTGAGACATCCTTTATGAATTTCAAAGACCATGCCACAGTTCTAAAGACTCAGGAGAAGTTTGGAAATATCGTACTATCTGAAGGAAGCATAGCCTGCCATGGACCGATTTTTGATGAAGAATTTCAATTAACTGAAAGTACCGGCCAGGGCATTAGCAATGCCGTTGCTTTTTATGGAGGCGCGGAGCAGGCAAGCCTATACGGTAGTCAGCTTGCTGACTTTGCCAAAGAGACAGATTTTGAAGAATTTTTTGAAAAAAACAATTATTATTATCAGCAGCAGGTAGATAAAATTAATGAACTAATCCAGAATAAGGGTATAGTTAACGCTGTTAATGATTATTTTGGTTATGAGTTTGATAGCTACAACATTATAGTCAGTCCCCTTTGCCTAATGATGCGCAGTTTTTCTATAGTAAACGACGAGGGGCAGACAGAGGTGTACCTGGTTATGGGTATTCCCAGAGACGAAGCAAATTGGTTTGGGCTACTGTACCATGAGCTGTCTCAGGCATATACCCAGGCATTGGAAGAAGAGTTGTTAAATAACCCTGGTCAGTTAAAAGATATGGCGCCAATATTTAATACTATCAATGCCTATGACTTTTATCCGGTTCAGACAGAAGAGGCTCAGGTAACTCGGGCAATTGATAAGTATGTTACCCACGCTGTATCAGTGCGATTAATGAGTGAGCATTCCAGTAAAGTATTTAGGGAAAAATACGCCAATATCGTTAAGCAAATGGGCTTTACGCATTTAGATTCCCTCTGTGAAAAATTGACTGAATATGAAAACGACCGAGAAAAGTATCCTACATTCGATGATTTTATTCCGGAGATAATCAATTTCTTTGCAGATTTAAACGCTGACCAAAACGGTTAGCCAGCGTCATCAGGATATGGAATAGAGTTTTATTAGAGAGCAGGGAAGGTATTTCCGGTTTTGGCCTGCCTTTTGCATCCAGCAGTACACTTGTCGATTAACTGATGCTGTCCTTCTTGGAAATCTGTCGATGGTACTTGACAGCTTCTTCCTGGGTATCAAAAACTTTTTCTAACTGATCACTGTTCCTTTTGGTTACAGCCCATTTATTGCCTTTATGAACGATCTTTCTAGTGTCATTCGTTATAGTTATCTACCTCCCTCGGTTCCCGTGCTCTCTTACAGGTATTTTAACCATATTGCAACGTAATTATCTAAATTTTAGGTAAGAAACAGGAAAATAATTATTGGGATTACAGGTTTGGCTAACAACCGACAGTGTGATAAAGTAGTTAGCAAACAGTGGGATATAGATCGAGATTGGTTACTACTATGTCCGGCTGTCAGTAATTAGGGCTTGCTGAATGAATCGCTAGAATTTAATCAGTAACGAGCTGAGCTCCTAAAATGGCTTAACTAAGCCATTTTAGCCCTAATTATCGGCGTCTGAACAATGGCATTTGCAAAACATCAACTTGACAGGTGCAAGGTTTTTTCATGATTTAAAGCATGTTGCACCTGACAAGTTCAAAAAGCTTTAAATGCAATATAACTACAGGCTTTTTGAATTGTTCAGTAAGCCCTAATTAGTTATGAAAGGTGAAAGCATGAATTCAAAAGGTAATCAAACGGCTGTCAAATTTTTTAAGCGAAAGAATATTGAGATTTCGGTACAGAGATACTTAATTGATGCTTTGAGCTATATGGCTCTGGGTCTTTTTGCATCCTTAATAATTGGCAGTATTTTAAATGTGTTGGGCAGTAAATTAGGGATAAGCTTTTTTACAGATACAGTTTGGCCCATAGCCCAGCAAATGACCGGTCCAGCAATTGCTGTAGCCGTGGCCTATGGTTTACAGGCTCCGCCGCTGGTGCTGTTTGCTTCCTGTCTGACCGGTGCCGTTGGAGGCGCAGTAGGCGGGCCGGTAGGGGCATTTTTAGCGGGGGTAACTGGTGCTGAATTTGGTAAAATGGTTTCCAAAGAAGCAAAAGTAGATATTATCATTACCCCTGCAGTAACGATTACAGTGGGCTGCTTAGTGGGCTGGCTGGTTGGGCCGGGCATACATTCCTTAATGACCGGTTTAGGACAGCTGATTATGTACACAACTGAACTGCACCCGATTCCAATGGGAATTTTAATAGCAGTTATTATGGGCATAATCCTAACCTTGCCAATCAGCAGCGCAGCAATTGGCATCATGTTGGGCCTGGGCGGCCTGGCTGCTGGAGCGGCAACCGTTGGCTGTGCCTCCCAAATGATCGGTTTTGCAGTGATGAGTTATAAGGAAAACGGCTGGGGCGGACTGTTAGCCCAGGGGCTGGGTACCTCAATGCTGCAAATGCCTAATATTATTAAGAACTGGCGGGTTTGGATTCCCCCGATTTTGACCTCGGCGATTCTAGGCCCGTTGGCAACGGTGGTATTTAAGCTTGAGAATATTCCAATAGGGTCGGGCATGGGCACCAGTGGCCTGGTCGGACAAATTGGCACGATAACGGCGATGGAAGCGGTCGGTAAGGGCGGACCAACCCTGTATTCAGCCATTTTACTGCTCCATTTTGTATTGCCCGCGCTGTTAACGCTGTTAATTGCCGGTTGGATGCGCCGCAGGAACTGGATCAAAGACAATGATTTAAAGTTAGAGCTGTAGAAAAGAGGTAAAGATAAATGGATAAACAGAAACTGTCTTTATTAATTGATTTTTATGAATTGACTATGGCCAATGGCTATCTACAGAACGGTTTTGTTCATAAAATAGGTTACTTTGATTTGTTTATTCGCAAGGTCCCGGATCAGGGCGGCTTTGCCATTTTAGCTGGTCTGGCGCAGATTATTAAATACTTAAAAACCCTGAGATTTAGCTCTGAAGATATTGAGTTTTTAGCTGGAAAAAAAATTTTCAGTGCTGAATTCCTGGCATATTTAAAGGATTTCAGATTCAGCTGTGACGTTTGGGCTATTCCTGAGGGCACCCCAATCTTTCCGAATGAGCCTTTAATTATTGTCAGGGGGCCGATTATCCAGGCCCAGCTGGTGGAAACGATGATTCTGCTCTCCATAAACCATCAGAGCTTGATTACAACCAAGGCTAATCGGATTGTCAGAGCTGCTAAAGGGCGTGGGGTGATCGAATTTGGCTCTCGCCGGGCCCATGGCTATGACAGTGCTATTTTTGGCGCCAGAGCCGCTTATATCGGCGGCTGCAGCGGTACCTCCTGCACGGTAGCTGAAAAGGAGTTCGGGGTGCCGGCGGTCGGAACCATGGCGCATAGCTGGATTCAGGCTTTTCCAAATGAACTGGAGGCTTTTAGGGCTTATGCCCGGGTATATCCAGATAACTGTATCCTGCTGGTCGACACTTATAATGTTCTCAATTCCGGTCTGCCTAATGCCATTAAAGTATTTAAAGAGGAGATTCTGCCCCGAGGGCATCGCCCACAGGGTATCCGTTTAGATAGCGGCGATTTAACATATCTCTCCCAAAAAGCACGCAGCATGCTGGATGAAGCAGGTTTTGAGGATTGTAAAATTATTGCTTCTAATTCACTGGACGAGTATGTAATTAAAGACCTGTTGATGCAAGGCGCAAAAATAGATATCTTTGGCGTCGGTGAACGTTTAATTACTTCTAAATCGGAACCGGTTTTTGGTGGGGTATATAAGCTGTCGGCAATTGAAGAAAACGGACAGCTCCTTCCGCGCATTAAATTGAGTGAGAATGTAGAAAAAATCAATACCCCCGGCTTTAAACAGGTTTGGCGCTTATATGACCGCACTAATCATAAGGCCATCGCCGATGTTATAACCCTGCATCACGAAGTAATTGATGATGATAAGCCCTATGAAATATTCGATCCGAATCATACCTGGAAAAGAAAAACTGTGAAAAATTTCTATGCCAAAAAGCTGTTGGTCAAAATCTTTGACAAAGGAAATCAGGTCTATCAAAGCCCTCGGACAGAAGATATTCGCCGGTATTGCCTGAATCAGATAAACACCCTGTGGGATGAAGTGACCAGGTTCGAAAATCCTCACAAATACTATGTTGACCTGTCTCAGCCCTTATGGGATATCAGAAATAATCTGATTAAAGAGCTGTCCAGAAAGTAGTAATACCGGTCAGCGACACGTAGTGGTGCGCGTCGCTGACCGTTTCAATCCAGTTGCTGATATACACTCTGAGTTATTACTAAAATCCGTCCGCCACTCCACAACGACGTGGGTCAACGGTGGTACACAGCTGGCCGGTTTGCTGGTCGATGTAACAGCATTGGAATGATCCCATATGCCAATCCCAGACTTGATTCATTCTGACATTAACCCCCATTGATATTAGTTTCTTAATCACTTCATCACTGATTCTATCTTCAATTACTAAAGAATTGTCATCCAGCAGGGCATACATTCTGGGCTCACTGACCGCTTGATAAGGCTCCATTCCGAAGAAGATAAGGTTGCAGAGAGCCTGGGCCTGGGTATGGGGTGGTGAGCCGGGAGTGCCTAACTGCAGGATCGGTTTGCCATCTTTTAAAAGCATGGTATTACCCATAATCAGTCGTTGGCGAGCCTTGGGAACCAGTTTGATATCCATCATTTTAAACGAATTTGTGGAAGAGTGGTTGCCAATCATCGGTACACCGCCAATTACCATGCCGGGAATTCCGCCGCCCTGTAAGGTATTCATCATTTGAACCCAGTTGCCGTCTTTATCGACGATACTCAACTCACAGCTGCCGGACTTTTCCGGGGCCTGGTAGTCAGTAGCTGTAACCCTGGGTATTCCGGTATTGTTGGCGATACTCGTTTTAGTAGTCAGCTTCATATGCCCGGTTAAATCTATTTTGGGCTGATAGGATTTAATCATTCGGGCCCAGTATTCATGGTATTTGGCATCTGTGAACAGCTCTTGATCTACCTCTGAAACTACTGAGTCATTGATATAGCCGGCAACGATATTGCCAATCCGCAGGGCATGAGCCATATAGTAGAGATGCTCTGCAGAATAAGGCTGATACTGCCCAATATTTAAGCAGCTTAAAATGCCCAGAACCAGGGCGATTTGCAGACCCTGCTGCTGAGGGGGAGCTAAGGCCACTACCTCATAATCTTTAATTTTAAACCGAATTGGGTCCACCCAGCGCGGCTCATTTTCAGCCATATCATCGAGAGTTATTTTCCAACCCAGCTCATTGGCTTTGGCTACAAACTCCTGGGCCCACTGGCCGGTTATCATGTAATCAGGGCCTTCCTTGGCTACATTTTTTAAGGTTTTCGCTAATTCAGGCTTTTTAAACCTCTCTCCAACTCGCGGAAAATAACCATTTTGGTAAAAATGATCTCTTCCTTCAGGAAAATAGGACCAGATTAGTCGAGCATCAATGGTTGCTTCCAGTTCAAACTGGGAGACATGATTGCCTTGCTCAGCCCACCAGATAGCCTCTTCGCACAGCTTGTCCCACGGCATGGAGCCAAATCTCTGGTGGATAGCCTTTAAACCCTTCATAAAGCCTGGAATACAGGAGTGGACCGGACCTGCTGCATAGCCCTTTTGCTGTTGGGGAATCGGGCGATGCAGTGGCAGTCTTTCTGGATAGGTTCCAGTACTGTCCAGCTGATAAAATTTTCCGCTGCTGGCTTCAAAGTATAAAAAAGTTACTGCTCCGGCGTGGTTAGTCATAAAGGGCTCAATAGTTCCCTGAATAATAGAGCCGGCAATGGCAGCATCGACAGCATTTCCGCCATTTTTAAGAATAATAAGTAAGCTGTAGGTGACAACTGCATTATCAGTACTGACAGCAGTAGAGACATTCTTTACTGTCTTTTTAGGACCGGGCTGCCACTTTAATTCAGACAAATTAATTTCTCTGGGGTTAATCATTTTGTTCCTCCTTTTTGGGGCAGTATATGCCAATATATTTATTAGTTCGGTATCCGATATATTTATCCTTCAAATCGCTGGCAGCCTTAATAGTTATTTGCCTTTTTCGTTTGCTTTCCAAGCTCAAAACAGTTGCCAAACTACTGCCTTACCATAGAACAACCATAATACAACTATTTGCGTTATAAACTCTCTCTATTGTTATATAATAAGTTATGGTATTATATTGGATATATCTGACCAACACTGACAAGTGGGGTGGACTGATGCGGTTTCAGATTAACTCATTTTTAAAAAATAATAAGGTAATGCTGGCACCTATGGCCGGAACAACGGACTTTGCTTATCGAGAGCTGGTCAGTGATATCGGCTGTGGCATGGTGTTTACAGAGATGGTCAGTGCTAAAGCGCTGGTGTACGGTGACCGGAAAACTAAAACCTTGTTGAAGTTTTCCGAAAAGCAAAGGCCGGTGGCCGTGCAGTTATTTGGCTCTGATCCCGATTTTATGGCTCAGGCTGCACGTATCATTGAACAAGAGACCGGGCCTGACATGATAGATGTGAATATGGGCTGCCCGGTGCCCAAAATAGTAAAAAACGGCGAGGGCAGTGCCTTAATGTTAAAGCCTCAGCTGGCTGCTGAGATTGTCCAGGCTATGGTCGCTGCTGTTAACCTGCCTGTTTCTGTAAAGATGCGGAGCGGGTTTAATCAGCCTGAGATTAATGCCCCGCAACTGGCTCAGCAGGTTGCCGCAGCAGGGGCAGAACTGGTGACCGTTCACGGCAGAACAAGGGAGCAGTATTATACTGGCAAGGCTGACTGGCATACCATTGCTCTAGTCAAAGAGGCGGTATCGATACCTGTAGTGGGTAATGGCGATATTTTTAGTCCGGAGGATGCCGGTGACATGCTGCAACAAACTCATTGCGACGCCCTGATGATTGGCAGAGGGGCCCAGGGAAACCCCTGGCTGTGCAGTCAGACAGAAAAATATTTAAAAGGCCAGGTTTACCAAGTCCCCACCCTTAAAGAAAAATTTACAACCATGCGCCAGCATTTACAGCTGGCGATTGCCACTAAAGGTGAGCGTACCGGGATTCGTGAAATGCGAAGACATTTGTCTTGGTATGTTAAAGGCCTGCCGCTGGCTGCTTCATTTCGACAAGAGCTCTTCAAAAAGGTGTGTTATGATGAGGTGTGTTCGTTGCTGGACGAATATCTGGAGGCTCTTTTGACGCGAACAAGGATATCTCAACGATAATATCATAGTATTTACTGAAACAAAGTGAATCAATGCTTTGGAGGTAAGGCTATGAAAATCTATCTTCAATTGAAGTCCTGGCAGGATTTGATTGCATATTATCCAATATTACAGTATGTTCCCCGTCAGCTTAAACTGGTGGTAGCCAGGCTTTGGTTAAAGCCGCAGAGGATTAACTGGGAGAATGGACCTCAATTGTATTTGCTGCCGGTCAGTACCGAGGCCAGCTACAGCTATGATCTGGAAAATGCTCTGGTTTTACCTCAAAATAATAAAGGAGCAAGCCGCTTAATGGAGGCTTTATTAGTAGAGTTTTTGCCTCACCTGGCCCAAAATGCCCAGCTAGATTTTAGTCAGGACACCCTGTTGTTGAGCGGGTTGGATTTATCAGCTGACGCCAGGTTTATCAAACAGCTGATCAAACCCTGGCGATACATAATTATTACTGGCAGTAATAAATTAAAGCTGAAATGGTGGAAGGAATTTGTAATCAGTGAGGCCGGCCAGGTTGTGCAGTTTAGAAATGAGGTCACAAAGGTTCAGGCTTCCTGCGTCTGCAATTTTGATCCTGAATATGAGCTGGCTGATTTTAAACAGCCTGCAATCTATGTATCTAGCAGGCCGGTATTTAATATTGTTTGTTGCAGTAAAACATATGATGTTTTTAAAATGAATATTGCCAAGGATTATCCACCAATACTACAGGATATATACGGCGACTTTTTGCCGGTGGCTTTAGTGGAAGAGTGGTTAAAGACAAGCGGTATTTATCATCAAAGGATGTCAAAATGGGTTGATATTATTCGGTTGAAATTAGGCTCCATTGCTGTCAATACAGATAATGACCAGATCATTTATTTAAAAGTTACTTAAACAATTGACTTTACATTAATTGACAAGTATAATCCACATGAAACCGAATAATCTAAACAGGTTATAACAACAGCATTTAGGCTTAGGCGCTGTTGTTAATTTTAATAATTTGGAGGGTGTTAGATGGGCACCAAAGAAGTGTTATTGACGATTGAAGGTAAAGAGACATTAGATAAGGAGCTAAAGTTTTTAAAGGCTGTAAAAAGACAGGAGATTTCAGCCCGGATTAAGGAAGCTATTTCGTTGGGAGATTTAAGCGAGAACTCAGAGTATAATGAAGCTAAACTGGAGCAGGCCGCCTGTGAAATGCGGATTCAGGAGCTGGAAGAGACCTTAACCAATGTTAAGATAATTGAGATTTCTCAAAACTCAGACCAGGTATCTTTGGGTTCTAAGATCGTGCTGCGGGACTTGGAATATGATGAAATTGAGGAGTACATCATAGTCGGTTCTGCTGAGGCTAATCCTCGAAAGGGAAGGCTGTCAAATGAGTCCCCGGTTGGGCAGGCAGTTATTGGCAAGAGTAAAGGAGATATTGTCGAGGTACAGGTTCCGGTTGGTACTATTAAGTACGAAATTGTTGAGATAAAGTAATTTGGAATGGGGGAATAACCTGTGCAGCAAGAAGGAATGCAGGATGTCAATGAGTTACTGCAGGTGAGAAGAGAGAAGCTTAAGCAGTTAAAAGAGCAGGGATTCGACCCCTTTAGTGAAACCAATGCCCGGTTTGAAGTAACTCATAACTCTGAAACAATTGTTGGCAAGTTCAATGAATATGAAGGTAAAGAGGTATCTCTTGCCGGTAGAATTATGACCATGCGAGGCCATGGCAAGGCTGGCTTCGCTACTATACAGGACCTGTCGGGGAGAATACAGATTTATGTACGTCAGGATGCTGTAGGCGAGGAACAATATTCAGTTTTTAAATTGCTTGATATTGGCGATATTGTCGGTGTTTGCGGTCAGGTTTTTAAAACTAAAAGAGGCGAAATAAGTTTAAGGGTCAGTCAGTTGAAACTTTTGACTAAATCTCTAAGGCCACTGCCCGATAAATGGCATGGCTTGAAAGACGTTGATACCCGTTATCGACAACGCTATGTGGACTTAATAGTTAACCGAGATGTTATGGACACCTTTATCATGCGCAGCAGGATTATTCAAGAGATCAGAAACTATTTAAATGAACGGGGTTTTCTGGAGGTGGAAACCCCAACCATGCATGCCCATGCCACCGGTGCTACGGCCCGGCCTTTTATCACCTACCATAACACCCTGGACATGCCCCTAGTTTTGAGGGTTGAAACAGAGCTTTACTTAAAAAGGTTAATCGTTGGCGGCATGGAAAAGGTCTACGAAATTGGCCGTATATTTAGAAATGAAGGGATCTCAACCCGGCATAACCCTGAGTTCACCAGTATCGAACTGTATTGGGCTTATCATGATTACCATGATATTATGAAATTGACAGAAGAAATGGTGGCCCATGTTGCTGAAAAGGTTTGTGGTACAACAAAGCTGATATGTGAAGGCCGGGAACTGGATTTTACCCCTCCGTGGAACAGATTGACAATGATTGAAACAGTTCGACGATACGCTGGGCTGGACTTTGATAAAATAAAAACTGGAGCAGAGGCCAGAGAGGCGGCCAGGGCTATTGAGGTGCCGATTAAGGACAGCATGACCTGGGGACAGGTATTAAATACGGTTTTTGAGGAAAAATGTGAAGAGCATTTAATTCAGCCAGTATTCATTTGTGATTATCCGGTTGAGGTTTCACCTTTAGCTAAACGCAAAAAAGAGGATCAGCGGCTGACGGCCAGATTCGAAGCCTTTGCCAACGGACGAGAATTGGGCAATGCCTTTACTGAGCTTAATGACCCTGATGATCAGCGCCAAAGGTTTTTGGATCAATTACAGGAAAGGGCCGCCGAAAACCGCCCTGAGAAGCATGTCCTGGATGTAGACTTTGTGGAGGCACTGGAAATAGGCCTGCCTCCGACTGGCGGATTGGGGATAGGGATAGA
>JANQLZ010000037.1 GCA_028280325.1 Bacillota bacterium | reverse complement strand
TCTGGCTATTTCCGAGATATGAATGCCTTTATAAAGGCCAATAATGTTGATGATATGAATCTCGCTTCGATAGATTTCTACATCTGTTCCAAAATTCTGGGCCTTGTTACTGTTTCTGGCTATCTTTTCAGTTAAGGTTACATATTTTTCAACAACATTCTGCTTTTTGCTGTTCTTCATAGCCAAATCATATCCTAAGATAACCCGTTTAGCAAGCAGCTTTCAGGATCATTGAATTATTATAGAGCACTGCTCACTGGCTCAAGGTAACCTGCAAATAACGTAGAAGGCGTGCTTCTTCAGCAGCCATCAAACTTATGCTCAGTTACTTAGTTAGGAACTACACCAGAAATATCGATATTTAACGGCTGCCCATTAAATATATAATCTTTTATCTTTTGCCTGTCCAGTATAACCAGCTCTTTAAGATAGGAGATTGGTAAATACACTGCCTCGTCATGCAGAGTTCCCAGAATATAATTATAAGCTTCCTGTACCTGCTCTTCTTCAACCAGCGACAATAATTCTTTGACTTTTTGGTCAAGCTCCTGCTTCTGCTCTATTCCAAGCTGACTTTGGTAATACCAGGCTCCAGCCTGCATATTATTTATATCGGTATGAGGTTCATAAGGTATGCCATATGTTTTAGTTAAAAACATCGTGGAATCGCCACTGAGAAATTTAGTAGAAGAAGCCATATGATCTAAGCCAGTCAGATTGACCTTAAAGCCAACCTTTTCTAACTGAGAGGCTAAAGTTAATGCCAAATCACCCTGAATTCCGGTGCTGGAATCGTACAAAATATCGGTTTCCAGTAGCTGCCCGTTTTTTTCTCGAATGTTATCTGTATTGACTGTCCAGCCGGCTTTAGCTAAGAGCTGTTTAGCCTTTTCAGGATCGTAATTGTATGGCTCTGAAACCAGACGGCAAAAGGGCAGGTCAGGGTTAAAAAGATAATCGGCTTTATCTTCAACGGCTAAAAACAGACTGTCACATATTAATTGCTTGTCAATTGCATATTGCACTGCTTGTCGTACAGCCAGCTCATTAAAAGGAGCTTTTGTACTATTTATTATTATCGTACGGGTTTTAACTCTAAACTGGGAGGTTTTTGTCAAATACCGCTCATCGTTGCTAAATTCTTTTAAAGTATCGTAGGTAATATTATTTGCTCCAAAAATTAAATCTATTTCTCCACTGCGCAGTGCCATTATTTTGGCATCCATATTGGGAATAGTTTTTACCGTGAACTGCTCAATTTTTGGTTTATCACCCCAGTAGTTATCATTCCGAACAAAAGTATAATCGGTGCCTTTAACAGCATTTTCTATCATATACTTACCGGTGCCAAAGGTCTTAGCAAACACCTCTTCCGATAAACCCTGTTCGGTAAAAGCATTTAAAGACATCATACCCATGGGTCTGACCCCGGCCAGTTCCTGTAGAGCAGCATAATACGGCTCTTTTAGCTTTATCATTACTGTATACTGATCAATTACTTTGATATCCTCTATTTTAGTCAGTAGAGTAATTGAATTGACATACTCTTCAACCATTATTTTAGGAATCATCTCCAGGTTTTTTTTGACCACTTCAGCATTAAACTCTGTATCATCGGTAAATTTAATGCCCTCTCTGAGCTTGAACGTCAGCTCGCCGCCATTAACCTGCCAGGATTCAGCCAGGCCAGGCACAATTTTTCCGTTTTCATATTTAACCAGGGTTTCATAGAAATTTCCTAAGTAATAAAAACTTCCCCAACCACTGTACACATCAAAGACAGGTGTAAAACCGGTATTGATGTCCCAACTTTCGCATATCACAATACTTTTAAGTTTACTGTCAGACGGGTTTGCCTCATGGGGAATAGACGCACAGCTTGCCAGCAAGGTTACGAGCAAGGTACTTAATAAAATAAGAGTCAGTTTTTTTCTCATTTTTACTCTCCTTGGTTATATATTATTTGTTCTTGATAAAGTAATAAAAAAACAGTTAGCCTAAGCTAACTTCAAAATCTATTTTACATTGTAACCAGGTTCTCACTGCTCTCCAAAGACACAACTTGCTCCAATCAGTCCATTATACTTAACAATCTCAAACTAATAGTAAAAATTTAAACAGCGCTGCTATATTCGACGGTATTTTGAAGGCACCATACCGAATGCTTTTTTGAATGACGCACTGAATTTGCTCTGGTTGGCATACCCGATCATCGCAGCTATCTCTAATATAGAATAATCATAATTTAGCAGTAGTTCTTTAGCCTTATGCATCCGATAGTTTTTAAGGTAGGCATAAGGACCGATTCCATTAGTCTGTTTAAAACACTGCTTTAATTCAGTAGCCCCAATATTAAATTTTTTTGCCAATTCATTTATAGTAGTATGCTGATGCATGTTACTCTCAATATACTTTTTAATCTGTTCAATTTTACGAATTGTTGACCTTTTATAATATTTTTTCTTGTTGCTGAACCTATTAATAGTTGCTTCTCTGAAAAAGATCTCCAAAGCTTTTATCTTTACTAGTTCCAGATTATTAGTTTTCAAATACATATCTACTTCATTAACCATTTCAGAAATTTTCGCATCAGTATTTACCACCACCAGACCCTTTCTGCGGAGCAACTCCGTGTAGTATTCCTTTATTTTAGTTTTTGAAATACCCAGCAGGTTTTCAATAGAGCTGGTGATCTCATTCAGATAACAGAAAATGCTGATTGACTTGTATACCCTATCCTTGAAATCGACTTCGCAAAAATTCTTGGTTCCAGCATAATGAACACTATTACCTCTGCTGACTTTACACAATTTGCCCCCAGGGCAAATACTCTTATAATTTCCATCAATACAGTAGTCTATTTTCAGGGCAGGGCTGGCATATTTGCTGTTAGTTCTATTGATAATTTTATCGTTTATACTCAAATCACTAAATAATAAGTACATTCCTTCAATAATTCTATATATTATAAAGTACCCCTCACCGTATTCAGGACGTATTTTATAGATCATTTTATGTTTATTTTTTTCTTGCAGCTGCGCTATTTTGCTTGTATAATACTCTTTCTGGATATCATTCATCATCAAGTTTGCTACCTTTCAACTATTTATGATAATAATAATCATTATTAAGTATATTATAATACTTTTCCAGTTGAGAACCAACTGAAACTGAATTTTATAAAAAACTCAACAACATTATTATGTTTGCTGAGTTTTTTATAGTATAAATTATTACATAGTCATCATTAAAAAACCTGAAAATGCTGCATTATTTGGGGCTAATGAAGGATGCACCTGCTGTTTCATGCTGTTGATAGCCTGGCGATATTTTGTAAAAAACTCGTAGGTGGGTCGTGGTTTATACATCAGATTTAGCTCATATGTTTTAATAACATTCTTAACCGTGGTCGGCTTATACAAAAGGTCGGTTTGCGGATAATAGTAACACCGAAAAACTGTGATAAGTGTCCATTTGGCCAGTTTATATAGGGCTAGAAGCTCTACAAGCTGGTTAAACCCCTTTTCTTCATCTCCGTGTAGCAGCTCCCCCAACCCTGTTACCAGCACTTGCTGTTCATCAGAATTCATTGCTCGTACGGCATCCCGGAATTTTGGTTTTTCAAATAGAGAAACCATTGAAGAACGCGTGACCAGTTTTATCATGTTCTCACAAGCTTCTTCAATGTTGCCAAGCGACTCGGGATTAAAACTGCTATGAGCCAGAGTGACCATTTTTTCTACACGGTGTTTCTTGGATATCTCCTTCATTTCCGGACTTTGAAATCCTTCAGGGTACTTGGTGAAAAAGTCTTTTTCTGCTGCTTTTAATTTGGTAATATTCATAGTTCATCTCCTTAACTATCAGACCGGTCGATTACTAATTTACAGAATAGAGACTTAAAAGTCAAGATATTAAAGTAAGGAAGCCTGGATATAATCATTTAATGAGTAAATAAAGCTGTTCTTTTACTCTGATACAGAAAAAGAACCGCTATATGAAAGCTTTCTATATTAAAATTTCATACTGAGGCTTTAAAAATTGATTAGATGATTTTTCTATCAAGAATGCAATTGGCCAGCATAGTTATTGCCTCTGTTCTCCTTTGCTCACTTAAATGGCGAATGAGTAAATGGGGCTCCACCAGTTCAAGTTCCATCAACAACGGGCCGTTTGCAGTTTCGACTACATCTACTCTTGTGTACAGAATATCTTTGTCAGCTAAACTTAACATGACCTGGTCAACCAGGCTTTTCATTTCAGGTGAGTAGGTGTTGACTTCATGGATTAACTTTGCTTCTCCCAGAATACCGGGAAAACGTAAAATAACATGGCTTAGCTCTCTATCAAAAAAGACAAAGGAGTGTTCACCTTGATCAATCTCAGGAATAAACGGTTGAATTAGAGCACCATGGTCGGGATTTTCCTGAACAATTCGATTCAAGGCCAGTTGTCCCTCAGCCATGGTTATTTGATTATTGCGAGACTCAGCGGCATTGCTAATTACATAAGTGTTTTCACCACTACCGGAAACAATGGGTTTGACCACAAACTGGGTTTCGGGGTCATCAAAAGCTGAGCTAATGATGGATTCCAGGGGCTGCTCTTTTTCTAGTTTAGTATTGTTGCTGAAGTTCAGGATTTGATCCTTTTTCACGAAAACCGAAGGGATTGTCGCCAATTTTTGCTGCTGAAAAAAAGACCACTGCTGATCTTTATACATATTCCATCTGACGATAGCGGTAGAGTTGTACATCGGTATATTCAATTGATCTAAGGTATTCAGCCACTGATGGAATTGAGTTAAATATCGATGATATCCCCAGGCAGACCGTAAAATAACAGCCTGGTATTTGTTCCAGGAAATGCTGGGATCATTCCAGGCTACGTTATCTGCATTGTACCCGCTTTTTTTCAGTTCAGCTTGCAGCCACTGCTCTTCCAGTACTTGTCCCACCCATCTCTGGGACGACACAATAGCTATTTTTTTCATAGTATTCTCCTTGTCAGATTAGATATTGATAATCATTATCTCTACTAAAATACTACTTGATTATGAGCACTACGTCAATCTTCTTTAGTTGAGATAACCGCAATTTTTTTACTGGAGTAACTACAAAACCAACTCAGGCCATTTTACCCAAGTTGATTTTTCTTCATTTAGTCAGTTAATTCTGCCTAATTGACAGTTTCTTCGTTTAAGCTACCTCCTCCTTGACTGAAAGAATGCCTCTAAAACAACCTGAAACCCGGCGGCAAACAGGAACACAATCCAGGAATACTTCCAATACTGCCATCTGACAAATATGCCAATCAGAAAGATAGCAGTGGCAAATATCCATATAGCACCAGACAAAGTGTCCTTAACCTTTACAGACTGAGGGTTTAGCTGCTGATATCCGCTCACCGCTGTAATTTTTTCTCTGCTTTTTTCAGTTAATCCTAAATAGATAAAGGCTATAATCGAGGGGATAATGAGCAGCAATAAAACGGTAAAAACTGCAACCAGCCTGTTTCCATTAAGGTATAGGAGCAGTGGCATAAAAATGCCGGCCAGGGTCGCAGCAGAAGCTACACTGTAGGCCAATGCCCTTGGTGCTTTCATGCCATAATTAAAGGCTGTTTCCTGGGTTAAACCATAGTATACATACAGGGCTGAAGAGACTACAGCAAATGAAACAAAGGTTGCTACACCATAAATTACATTGTTAGACAGCAGATAGACAATACCGGCAACGACAAAGCCAAGCAGCAAAACAACAGTTGCCGTCATATAGCCCATAACATGCTTCTTGTTTAGGGGTTTGGGCTTTAGTAAATTTCTTTCAACTTTGGCTTGAGAAGCTGTTCTCAGGTTGTTAATCAACTCATCGACATTACCTAAACTGGCTACCCCTTTCTTAAAAGCTTTCTCTTTATTGTCTCCGTTTGCTATAAAATCGTTAATTTTGTCTAATAGATTAGCAGCCATTTCTTCTTTTAATTCCCGTACCTGTTTTGTTTCATGGATATCATCGAACAAACTGTCTAGATAATTTTCAATTTTTATTTTCATGTCTTTAACCTCCTTCTATAATAACCGGTCAATTATTTTCTTGGTAAACTCCCAATCTAACTTATTCTGATGATAAACCTGTTCTCCAGACGATGTTATAGTATAATATTTTCTTCGCCCTCCCTGAGTTTCATCTCCCCAGTAGGAATTAATATTACCTTCCTGTTCTAATCTGCGATAGCTGGAGTACAGGGTTGCCTCCTTTAACTCATATAGTCCATCGCTTTTTTCTATTATCTTTTTATATATTTCGTACCCATAGCTGTCCCCATACTGGAGTATACCCAACACAATGGTGTCAGTGTGCCCTCTGAGGAGATCTGATGATATTTTCCCATTCAATCGATTCACCTCCACAGTTACAGTATATATCATATTACTATGACTGTCAAGGTAATATTATAGATATAGTTATATGTCAGGTCTGCTACTTCTATTCTTTTAATGTAAAACAACATAAAAAGGCCAGTCTTGATCAGACTGGCCTATGTTTTTTGGTCCAATTGATGATTAGAGTGTTAACCGTTGAATTGTTTTCCAAATTTCATTGCAGTATGATATTATGCGTTTTAGAACGTCAGCATTGCGACTATCCAGCATACACAAGCACCTCTTCCTCCTGTATTTTACGAAGAAAATTATCATCTAAACTGCCTGTTGTTAAAACATCAACTTTCAGCTGCAAAGCTTCTTCAATCTCTGTATATAATTCACAAAGAGCAAACATCCCTTTCAGAGATCCTTTATCTATGCGTAGATCCACATCACTGCTTTCTGTAATATCTCCGCAAGCATATGAACCAAACAAATATACCCGTTCGACTCCGTACTTTTTGGCAATTGGCTTAATAATGGATTTAATCTCTTCTAATGTATATTTACTCACTGTAGTTTACCCCCTTTGAAAAACGCAAAACCTAGATCAACTATTAATATTATATCACAAGTATTTTTCCCAATTCATTACTATAATGATTAATCTGCCAAATCTCGATGTGATTTCCGGAAAACTGGTAATAAAATTACTCCGATTACCGCCCCTGCTAAATGAGGATAATGCCCCACTGATGGCAGCCATTCAAGTACAATAGCCAAAACAGAGATAATAGTCAGGGCTAGCGGTAACAGAAAGTTGGGCAATTTTAAAGGCAGTTCTTTGGCCCAGGGGAATGCCAGATAATAATAATAAAGAATGGCAAAACCCGCTGCACTAAACCCGATGCCGCCGCTACCTCGCAGAACCAGAGCCAAGCCTCCAGCTAGAATACTTAGCAAAATCAATATCAGATAACGCTGTGTTCCCAATATCCTTTCTACCCAGCGTCCAATCATAATCAAGAGGCCCATATTGAGAAGTATGTGATAAAATTCAACATGAACAAAGCCATAAGTGATAAGGGTATACCAGCTTTGAGGCATTTTATCAGCTGATACAACTAAAAACATAATGCTTTCCGTGCCTCTGATTCTGGCAGTCAAAAAAACCAGCATCGATATTGCAAATACCAGCCAAGTGACAGGTGTTTTACTATTTTTCATTTTAGCCCTCCTGGCTATTGACAGAGGATAATTTTATTTTTATTAAGTTCAAAGCCTCTTTAGCCCATTCTATTTCAGCAATAATGCTCTTCCTTGCTCTCGATACGGTCAATAGCCAGTAAAACAAGTCTTTTTCAAATCCATCACGGTCAGCTGCTTTTTTTGCTGAATCTTCAATAATGTCCAAGGTA
>JANQLZ010000036.1 GCA_028280325.1 Bacillota bacterium | reverse complement strand
TATTACTGAAAAGGGAGTCAATTCAGGGGTAGCTACTTTAGATAATAACGGTAAAATCCCGCTTCAGCAAATCCCCGATACCTCCAGACAGCAGACCTATATCGTTGCTAATACAACTGAAAGGAATGGGCTGATAGGGTTAATAGCTGGAGACAAAGCTTATGAAACAGCAACCGGCGACTCCTATATCTACAATGGAACCAGTTGGTTACTATTGGCGGATGCCGACTGGGCCAATGTCAATATTGATTGGGGTAATATAACTAATCCACCATCATCATATCCGCCTTCTGGTCACAACCATTTAGTTGGTGAGATAACAGACTTTAACCCGGCAACAAAAGCAGATAAGGATGGTACCTTACAAAATAACTTAAATGCTGAAATGGTGGGAGGCAAGTACGCAGCTGATTTTGCCCAAATTTCCCATACTACAGACAATACTAACCCTCACGGGGTTTCAACAGGGCAAATAGGTGCAGAAACCCCTGTCGGGGCACAGTCCAAGGCTGACGCAGCTGAGCAGAGTGCTAAAGATTATGCTGATAGTGGATTAAGTACCAAAGTAGATAAAGTTGCTGGAAAAGGCTTGTCTGCCAATGACTATACAACAGCAGAAAAAACCAAACTGGCCGGACTGTCAAACTACGATAGCACTAGTGTGGACGATCATATGGCTAATGTCAGCAATCCTCATGGTGTGACTGCTGCTCAGGTAGGAGCAGCTCCTAGTAGTCATGTTAGTGATGCTTCAAACCCGCACAATATCACAGCAGTGCAAATTGGCTTAGGTAGTGTTCAAAATTATGGGATAGCAACCCAAGCTGAAGCTGAGGCTGGAACAAGTAATGCTAAGTATATGACTCCAAAACTGACAGCTCAGGTAATAGACAGCTTAAAACTAGAGGCCATAGTAGCATCTGGGACAGCAACAGCAATAGAATTATCAATAAATAATTTTAGTCTAACATCTGGAGCTTTGATAACCTTTATAGCTAACTTTAATAATGATGGCGCTCCTACAACAATAACAGTTAATAATGGTCCCATATATCAATTGTTCAAGCCAAACACTACAATAACGCCAAATTTATTAAATGGCAAAGCATATACAATATGGTTTGGAGGTGAAAGTTTTTTTTTGAAAGCTAGTGCTGAAGGCAATGCTACAGTTTCTCAAGTACTAGCTGGAAAAACGTTTAGCAATAATAATGACATTGGTCTTATGGGAACCATTCCATCTAAACTATCCCAGACATATACACCAGGTGCTATTGATCAAACTATAGCAAATGGTCAATACTTAAGTGGTGATCAAATCATACTAGGTGATGCTGATTTAATCTCCAAAAACATCGTTAAAGGAAAAAATATTTTCGGTGTTCATGGTAGTGTTTTAGATGTAAAAAGTGGATCCTTGATGTATGTTTGGAGTTGTAGGAATGCTAGTACTCGTGATTATATAAGGGAGCATAATCCAAGTTCTCTTGCTACTATAAGATATGTGGACTCACCAGGAACGAACCCAAGCGGGGTCGGAGGTACATGGAATGGTTCTCAAGTTAAAGTTTGGAGTTGTCATGGTGGCACAAATGGACGCCTATATGCCCATGATCCTAATACATTAGCTGTTACTCAAACTGTTCATGCACAAGGTAATGGCATAAGGGGTGCAGGTGGATTTTATGATGGAAGTATAGCGAAAGCTTTAAGTATTGATTCATCAAAAGATGAAATATATGTGCACAACCAAAGTACTCTGGCAGTTATTCAAACAGCAGCAATATCTGGAGGTGTTCAGACTGGAGTTGGTGGTGCATGGGATGGAGCAAATGCTAGAGTATGGAGCTGTTCTTATAGTGATGATTTACTATTTGCGCATAACTCATCAACTCTAGCAAAAACAAGAACAGTAACTGCTCCTGGGCCCGTCCCATATGGAATAGGTGGATCATGGGATGGAACTAAT
Source organism: Bacillota bacterium (assembly GCA_028280325.1). Classification (GTDB taxonomy): domain Bacteria; phylum Bacillota; class UBA994; order PWPR01; family PWPR01. Next base: position 5,288 of record JANQLZ010000036.1, on the reverse strand, counting down.
TCAAGAGTTTGGAGTTGTGATCGGACTAATGGTGATATTTATCAACATAACTCAAGTTCGTTAGCTGTTATTCAGACGGTAGGGGTTCCTGGTAGTGATATTCAAGGAGTAGGAGGAGGATGGGAAGAAGCTTTAGTTTATAATGGGAAAAAATATAAGAGAGTCTGAAAGGGGATAATAAATATGGCAATAGCTTATTTTAACAGTGATCTAATTAAATTTGTACCAAATATTGAGACACAAGATGGTTGGTTACAAAATGGATTGCACAAATATAATATTATACAATTTAATGATTGCAACAATAATTTGGTATCATTTATTGAAGTAGCAGATAATTGGAAAGGTGATTGCACACAGTTGTTTGACAGCTATGAAGAGGCAAACAATTTTATTGAATCTATTTATGAACCAGTTTATACTATTGCTAACGACGCATTAATGAATGCAAATATAATGCAAAAGATAAGCAGGAATCAACTGGACTTAGAGGCCATGGATGTAAAGCTATCTAATAAAGATGAACTTAAGTTTTTATATGAGAAAGGCATTAGCGGTATAGAGAAATCAGCTACCATGCTTTTTGATGTTAATACTGGAAGGCCGTTTAGGAAGGTCAAATAAACTAAACGCATAGTATCCCATCTAATTAATATTTTAGTGATCAAATACTATTTTGCAACAGCACAATTGTATAGCTATAAGGCTCCTCAGTTGCCATGAGTAGGTAATTGGGGACTTTATGGTTTAAAACAACACGTAAATACTACCCTGGGGTACTGAAAAACACATATAGCTGATTTTATCACCAGCTACAGGGATAGTTCGTGGACTGATGAAAAAGTCCGCTCTCCGAAGATTTTGCTATATATTTTAAGGTAGCGATTTGCTGTAGGAGTAACTCATACAATGACTTAGTTTACGTTGCTGGATGTCGGCCTGTTAACATAGAGGATTTAACAAGCGGCGAGGCATCATTCAGTATTGGTTTATCTGATAGTCTGTATACACATCAAAGAGAATAGTTTTAATAAAGAGTTGAGAGAAATAAAAAAGAGACAGCTTGATAGAAAAACAGTGAAGTTGCCAGAAAATATTACTGAAGTTAAACTATTAAAACTACTCTATCAGGGCGTAATTGATATTCAAGAGAATTTAGCACGGGTAGAAAACAGGCTAATAATATTGGAAAAATATTTACTCAAAGAGAACTGGTAAAAGATGGTTTTTCACCAACCATAGGGACGGTTATTCTGGCAAGAGTAATAAAAAACAAGGTAGATAATATGCAAACCACCAACTTCATTAAAGCAGCTCTGGCCTTTGTCGCCGCTAATTTTGCCGCAATAAATGGGCGTGGTCGGAGTTGCTGATGGTTTTAGTAGTAATAATTAGTATCGATATCATCACTGGTATTTTGGTAGCCTTTGTGGAAAAGACTTTATTGAGCAGGATAGAGCGCCAGAGGATAGCCGGTAAGCTGATGATTTTTTTATTGGTGGCAGCGGGACATTTTGCCGATAAAATAATCGCTAACTAAAAGCAAACATAAAATAAACTAGATAGCAAATTTTTCACCAGCCATGGGGACGTTCTCCTGGCAATGACAAATAAAAAACGAGGTAGATAATATGCAAAGCACCAACTTCATTAAAGGTGCTCTGGCTTTTATCGCGGCTAATATTGCGGCAATATTTGGAGCATGGTCGGAGTTGCTGACTGTTTTAGTGGTAATAATTAGTATTGATATCATCACCGGTATTTTAGCAGCCTTTGTAGAAAAGACTTTATCCAGTAGGATTGGTCGTCGGGGCATAGCTGGCAAGTTGATGATTTTTTTATTGGTGGCTGCGGGACATTTTGCCGATGTTGCAATCGGAACCGTTGATACCAGTTTAATTCGGAATGCGGTAATTTTCTTTTACCTGGCCACCGAGCTGCTTTCGATTATTGAAAACGCCGGTCGGATTGGGCTGCCTGTTCCCAAGGCACTGCAACAGGCCATTGAAATTTTTCAAAGCAAATCGGAGATGAGTGAAGATGAAGATCGCCCTTGATGCTGGCCACGGTATCGATACCTATCCCAAAACCGGAAGTAAAGGTGTACCTGGCATGGCAGAGTTCGAGTTTAACTCTGCTGTAGCCGGGTATGCCAAAAAAATGCTGGAGTCAGCAGGGTATCAGGTTATTCTGACTCAGCCCTTACAAGGCAATAGTGTCAGCCTCTGGAACCGAGTGGCTTTGGCCCGTGATAATCAAGCTGACCTGCTGATCAGTATTCATGCTGACTATAATAGCAATGCCAATGTACGCGGCTACTGGGCATTTTACTGGCATGAGAGTAAAGCAGGAAAGCAGTTTGCTACAATATGGGAAGCGGAGGCTAAACAACACTTTTCTCACCCTTCCCGAGGAATCTTAGCTGGTAAGCAGGGTCTGTGGACCAATTTTCATATGACCCGGGAGCCTCATCAACTAGGTATTCCGGCGGTATTAATCGAGCATGGCTTTATGTCTAATGCTGATGATTTAGGCTTGCTTAAGTCAAATGATTTCAGAAAACTGGCAGCTGCTACCATTGCAGCAGCCGTTAAAAAAATGTTCCCGACACCCAGATCAGATTGGCGGACAGTTATAGGACAAAAAGCAGTACAGGATTTAGCTATAAAAGGTTTTCTAAGCAAACCAGAACAGTGGCAAAGCAATTTATTAGAGCCATTGCCAGCCTGGGTTGTGTGGGAGGTTTTAAACAGAATAGCTAAATAATTGAGAGGTGAATTATGCTTTGAATTTACTTCGTGCAATGCAGGAACTCGTCTCAAGTAAGCGTAAGGTTACCTCCCTGTAATAGTTTTGTAACACTTTAATCAGGGGGACTGTCCCTCTGATTAAAGGTGAGCCGACTAACTTGTTATTTAGTCGTTTACACATCTTTTCTTCTCTTACCTAAAACAACTATAGCAACCACTCCTAAAATAAATATATACAGCAGGGGAGAACTTCCTATAATTAATATGGCTTCTCCGATGGTTACTGGCTCAATTTCGTGTTCATAAAACTTAATAACTAAGTCTTCACTGGGCAGGTTCTTAAATTCTCCTCGGTAATGCTTCTGGTTAATTTCCTCCAAAGGGATAGTACTGGAAATCAGATACGGAGCACGATCTGGCCCATAAACATCAATAACTAATTCCCCAAAATTCGCCCAGTTTCTTTGGAACAGGTAATCAAAAATTTGGACAGGGCTTTTGGATTTTCTGGCGTCGTGACTGGTATTGGCCCTGGATTTAACCACAACTTCTACTTCACTTTCAGCAGGAAAAAAGATATCATGAGCAAGTAATATGCCTGTCTCTCTCGTATAGCCATTATTAAAGCTACCCCTATCAGCAGTGCCGGTGTAGGTGTTTACATGATCTAAAAAGAAATAATATAAAGCCTCTTCATTATATAGCGGCAGGTATTTGTCCATAAAATCAAACAGATAATCTTTCAGAGTAAGCTCACTCTTTGAAACACTAATATTTAAACCGGGCTGCTCATCGCCTATATCCACTACCACCTCACCTATTGCTAAAGTTGTAAACTGAGATATCCCAGGTTCTATCTTTTCATGATAGGAAGATACTGGGTCCTCAGCTCTCCCACCGTGATATTGCTCAACTACTAATCTTTTGTTAAAATCACCGGTAGTGGTATAGGTATGAATAATATTCTCATTAGTAGTGTTTTCAATTGTAACATCATAAATAACTACCTCTGTATCACCTGAAAACTTCTTAACTTCCCGGGAACCATTTAACCTGCTGAGCATATATTCATAAACATCCAGGTTTTTCTTGGATTCATGGCTAAAATAAGGCTGATAACCGCTACTGTAATTCATTATGGTGTATATCGGAAAAGCTTCATGTTCAACAGGGGAGCCATTTACAGTAATCTCAATGTCCTTATCCCGGTCGATAGTATCCATAAAAGGGTAAATCATTTTCACCCAGGAATCTTCTGCGCTGCGCATAATATAAGTAGAGGTGATTTCTACAGGTGATGAGCCCATAAGTTTTTTATTGCTAAAGGTAATAGTCAGATGCTGTTTTATAAGCTCAACTGCGCCTTTTTCAATGACGACATCAGTAGCCGGAAAGTCCATTGAATGAGGTGGAAATTCAGCGGCTGACACTGTTATTCCCCAAAATAGTGTTAATACTATACATAATGTTAGCTTTTTCATTTTGTCACCCCTACAAGCCAAAAGTTCTTCAATTATAAACTACTATGTTAGTTTGCGTCACCTGAATATTTTTAGAAATCTTCCACTATTAATACTTTATCATATTAATATATCGTGGTAACTGCCTAAATAAAAGTTTACACATGATAATTATAAAAATATTGCATGATATTTCCTTGAAAATTTAAACACTCCCTCCTGCTTTCATATTGCCAATCGACAGCTTTTGAGCTTTTTAGACGATTAAATACCCATCTTTGTCAAAAAAATCGCTTTAAGGACCTGTTTTGAGCGTCTTTATTTTTTAATATAATATAAATATTACCATATTTGTATTATATGTTCTTGCACTTAATTTTACTTTGATAAAAGCGAACAATAAAACAAAAAAGATATGATTTTGTTCGCTTTTCCATTTCTTTTTCATGCTGTTTTAACCCAAGGCTGCTTTTAGCTTAATTAGCTTTTATTTACAATACTTGATTGCATCAAAGTTTTTGATTTTAATAAGTCTATAACTGGAGTTTGATTTTAAATAATTTACTATAAACACACTTATTTCTTGGGAAATTGTGTTAAGATTATATGGAAATACCTTTTTACATGTCGAATATTGAGTTTATTATTGCTTTATTCACCAAGATAAAAATAATTTAAAGAAAGCAGGTAGTTGGCTCCAAAGGCTTTAAATATTTGAATAATAAAGATTAAATTATGCAATTTTTTGTCGTAAGTTAAAAGCTTAACCGAAATGGTTAAGAGTAGGTAGCATTATCCAATCTATTGACCAACTTGGTTAGTAATGGTAAGCTAAATAGTGTTACTGATCGTTTCGGATAGTTTTGGCGAAGGGTGATTGGTATTGGTGAATAATGTCTATATGGGTACAAACAGTAAAAAAGATAGAATAATCAGTGCATGTATCAGTGAATTTACCATGCGCGGCTATGAAAAGTGTTCAACCGGTTTAATTGCTGAAAAAGCAGGGGTATCCAAAGCCCTGATATTTCATTATTTTGGCAATAAAGAGAAAATGTATCACACTGTAGTCAGCTAT
>JANQLZ010000027.1 GCA_028280325.1 Bacillota bacterium | reverse complement strand
GGCGAAAAGCACTGATAAACAGGGGTACCAATAAAGGAAGCAGAGCCTTAGCTCTTTTTACCAGACTACCTGTCTCAAAATCAGCTCCTCGAGACTGCTGGGCTTTCATTATTTTTTGGGCTTCTTCTAACAGAGTCGGAATAAATCTTAAGGCTATGGTCATCATCATTGCCAATTCATGAGCCGGCAGGCCTATTCTCTTAAAGGGTGACAACAGCCGCTCAATGCCATCTGTGAGAGAAATTGGCGATGTAGTAAGTGTCAATAATGAAGTAAAGGTAATCAGCAGGATTAGCCTGGCGGCCATCAGCAGGCCAAATCTGAGCCCCTCCGAGTATACTTTAAGCGGCCCTAAAGCAAAGAGCAGGTCACCGGTGGTGTTAAACAGGCTGTGCAAAACTACGGTCAGGCCAATAATAATTATCAACGGCTTTAGGCCTCTCAGCACTACTTTAAGACCTGTTTTAGCCAGCAGTATAATTGCCAGGGTAAAAGTGGCAATAGCCAGGTAGGAAAAAAATCCACGGGCGACGAACAGGATGACAACGAAAAAAACAGTCATCAAGATTTTAGCTCGGGGGTCAATTCTGTGAATCAGAGAATTACCTGGTATATACTGACCAATTGTTATATTAGTTAACATGCTCTTTTACCTCAAGATTCTTTAGGATTGCTGCCAAAGCTTGCTCAGCTGTCAAAATAACATCAGGGATATCAAAGCCGCTCTGTTTAAGATTATGACAGAGCAGCGTAACCGGAGGTACGGCCAATCCGATCTTTCGCAACTCATCAGCATGGCTGAATACCTCTGAGGGGGACCCGTCCAAGACCACCCGACCCTGATGCATGACCAGGATACGTTCTGCAAAGCTGGCTGCAGCGATCATATCATGAGTAACTAAAATAATACTCAGTTTCCTTGTTCTCTGTAATCGATAAATCATTTTTAAAATAGCTTGACGCGCGCGGGGATCCAAGCCAGCTGTTGGCTCGTCCAGTACCAGTATTTTGGGTTCCATAGCTAAAACTCCAGCAATCGCAACCCTTCTCATTTGACCACCGCTTAAATCAAACGGGGATTTATCTAATAATTCCTCTCCCAGCCCTACTGCTTTTAAAGACTTAAAAACAGCTTCTTTGATCTGCTCTTCACTAAAACCCAGGTTAGTCGGCCCAAAGGCAATGTCTTTAAAAACTGTCTCTTCAAACAGCTGGTGTTCGGGATATTGAAAAACAATACCGACTTCTTTTCTGATTTTACGTCTTTGCTTCTTATCTTTTATGTCTAAATTATTGACAATAACTTGCCCGGCTGTGGGCAGGATCAGCCCGTTTAAATGCTGGATAAACGTCGATTTGCCTGAACCTGTTTGGCCAATAACAGCCACATAAGATCCGGAATCAATATGTAAATTTATATCTTTAAGAGCATGAACCTCAAAAGGGGTATTGGGGCTGTAAATGTACTCAACATTTGTTATTTTAATTGACATAGTGCATCAACCATCTTTTCTACAGTTAATATTCCCGGCTCCAGCTTTAAGCCGCACTCTCTCAGTTTATCCGCTAAACCAGCTATCTGCGGCAAGGCTAAATGGTATTTTTGGAGCTCCTGGCTGCGGCAAAAAATATTAACAGGCTTGTCATCCATGATAATTTGACCTGCGGACATGACCAGTACCCGATCTGCATCAATAGCCTCTTCCATATGATGAGTAATAAATATCACTGTTATATGCTGTTCCTGATGCAATTGCTTAATGGTTTGCAGCACTTCCTGACGGCCATTAGGGTCCAGCATTGCCGTAGATTCATCGAATATGATGACGTCTGGAGCTATAGCCAAAATACCGGCAATGGCAATCCGTTGTTTTTGGCCACCGGACAATAGATGAGGAGCGTGTAGCCGATACTCGTACATATCGACTGTTTTTAAAGCCTGATCTACCCGTGCTCTGATTTCTGCGGGTGGCACTCCCAGATTCTCTGGCCCAAAGGCAACGTCTTCTTCAACTATCGTCGCTACAATTTGATTATCCGGGTTTTGAAAAACCATTCCTACTTTCTGGCGTACTTCTCTAATATTACTGGCCTCAGCAGTAGTTAAGCCATTAACTGTTACGGTACCGGTATCTGGAACCAACAGGGCGTTAAACATTTTTGCCAGAGTCGATTTGCCAGATCCATTAGCCCCTACGATACAGATAAACTCACCGGGAAGTATCTCCAGGTCAATATTTCTGAGTACTTGTGGATTCTCTTTGTCGTATCCAAATGTGATGTCCTGGCATCTGATAATTGGGCTGCTCATTGTTTATCTCCTCATTAAGCTAAAAAGGCATTCTTTTTAAGGTTCCTCAAAGCGCCGATAGTTGCCCCATGCAAATTTTCTATACTATACATTTGCACAGCCTCACCGGCGACCTGGAACAGGTTATTCTATATTGGTTACACTCCAATACACTGCGGGTGTTTCTGGTTATCCCTGGCAAATAAAGATTTGAGGACATATACCTAAACATACATGCCCTCAAAAAACTATACCAGCTCGATTATTGCGCAAGGTGCAGCATCGCCGCGGCGCAAATTGCCTTTAATTATTCGTGTATAACCACCATTTACTTCCTTATACTTAGGTGCAATTTCTTCAAATAAACGAACTACAACTTGCTCATCGAATAAATATGCTAATGCTTGGCGACGAGCATGCAAATCACCACGTTTTCCCAGCGTGATCATCTTTTCTGCTTGCCGACGAACTTCTTTAGCGCGCGTTTCTGTCGTTTCGATCCGACCATGACGCAAAAAGTCGGTTGTTAAATTCCTTAACATGGCCCGACGATGCGATGAGCGTCGCCCTAATTTGCGATAGCGCATGATCACATACCCCCTTTTCGCTTTACTCCGAATCACGCATCCCTAGGTTTAATTCTGTCAATTTTTGCTTGACTTCGGTTAATGATTTTTTGCCTAAGTTCCGTACCTTCAGCATCTCGTCTTCAGAACGCTGAATTAACTCCTGAACGGTATTAATACCTGCTCTTTTCAAACAATTGTATGATCTGACAGAAAGATCAAGTTCTTCAATAGGCATCTCCAATACCCGATTCATGGTATCTTCTTCTTGCTCGACGAGAACTTCTGTATCCCGGGCGGTGTCAGACATGTTGATGAATAAAGCCAAATGCTCACTCATTATTCTGGCACCCAGACCCAAAGCTTCATCAGGAGAAAGCCGACCATCTGTCCACAATTCAATAGTCAGTTTATGTTTATTAATATCTTGTCCAACACGAGTGTTTTGGACATTGTAGCTGACTCGCTTCACCGGAGAAAAGATAGAATCAACCGGAATAACACCGATAGGCTGGTCATCTAACTTATTTAAATCAGATGAAACATATCCACGACCCATCTCTACATCAACTTCCATGAACAAACGTCCGCCACGCTCCAGTGTAGCTATATGCAGTTCAGGATTCAAGATTGTTATATCGCTGTCAGCTGTAAAATCAGCAGCAGTGACTTCTCCCGGCCCTTCAGCAGCTATATTGATGCGAACGACGTCTTCCACTCCGTGCAAATGCAGGCGTAGCTGTTTAAGGTTGAGCACTATTTCAGTAACATCCTCAACTACACCTTCAATTGTTGAAAACTCATGAAGCACACTATCAATACGAACTCTGGTCACCGCTGCTCCCGGTAAAGAAGACAGCAGAATCCGACGCAGAGAATTGCCCAGTGTTGTGCCGTACCCTCTTTCCAGAGGTTCGATAACATAACAGGCAAAGTTTTCTTCAATATTCTCTTTTAATTTTGTAATAGACGGTTTTGTCATTTCAATCACAGCATACCCTCCTGAATACACATTATGTGAACAACCAAAGTGAGGGTGTTAACACATTAACGTGAATAACGCTCTACGATAAGATGCTCTTCGACAGGTATGTCTATTTCAGCGCGTTCTGGCAAGCGTAATACCTGACAGGTTAATAATGATTTATTTACATCCAGCCATTCAGGGACACTTCTATCCCCTAAAGCCTCTGCAATATCTTTCATCAATACCGAGCTTCTACTCTTTTCACGCACGGCAATAACATCCTCAGGTTTAACCCGGTAAGAAGGGATATCAACCTTCATACCATTAACAGTAAAATGTCCATGTCGTACTAACTGACGAGCCTGGCTTCTTGAAGCCGCGAATCCAGCTCTAAATACCATGTTATCCAGACGGCTCTCTAAGATTTGCAGCAGTACCTCACCGGTAACCCCTCTAACCTTAGCAGCTTCTTCATAGTAAGAACGGAACTGCTTCTCTAAAACTCCATAAATACGTCGTGCTTTTTGCTTAGCACGTAGCTGTAATCCATAATCGCTTACTTTTACTCTGCCTTTACCGTGTTGTCCCGGAGCATATGGTCGTCTCTCAAAAGCACATTTATTTGTATAACAACGATCGCCTTTTAAATAGAGTTTTATACCCTCACGGCGACATAACCGACAAACTGGTCCTCTGTATTTAGCCATTGTCTAAGCCTCCTTAATTACACACGGCGCCGCTTAGGCGGACGGCACCCGTTGTGCGGAATGGGAGTTACATCGGCAATGGAGTTAACTTCCAGCCCGGCTGCCTGCAAAGAACGTATTGCAGCTTCCCGTCCCGGGCCTGGGCCTTTAACGCGAACATCAACAGTACGCATGCCATGATCCATTGCTGCTTTAGCTGCAACCTCTGCGGCAACACCAGCTGCAAAAGGAGTCGACTTTCTTGATCCTTTAAAACCTTGAGCTCCGGCACTCGACCAAGACAGAGCATTACCAGATTTATCTGTAATTGTAACAAGTGTATTGTTAAATGTCGATACTACGTGAGCTATACCGGAATCGACATTTTTTCGTTCACGTCGACGCCGACGGCTACTTCCTCGACTTCTTCTTGCCATAACACCCTTCCTCCTTACTTCTTACGTCGAATGCCAACAGTCTTTTTGCGACCTTTTCGTGTTCGAGCGTTAGTTTTTGTACGTTGACCACGCACTGGCAAACTGCGTCTGTGGCGCAGCCCACGATAACAGCCAATTTCCATTAAACGCTTGATACTTTGGGTAACATCTCGCCGCAAATCACCTTCAACAACGTAATTAGAATCTATATAATCACGTATCTTATTAACTTCCTCTTCAGTTAAATCACGTACACGAGTAGAAGGATCTACTCCAATGTTCTTTAGTATTTCCTCAGCACGAGATCTTCCAATACCGTATATATAGGTAAGACCGATTACAACCCGCTTTTCACGTGGTAGGTCAACCCCAGATATCCGAGCCATTCTTACACCTCCACTTTAACCCTGCCGTTGTTTATGCTTAGGGTTTTCACATATAACCATTACCCGGCCTTTGCGGCGGATAATTTTGCATTTTTCACAAAACTTCTTTACCGACGGTCTAACTTTCACCGACAGCACCTCCTGTGACGTTACCTATTTGTAACGATATGTTATCCGGCCTTGTGTTAAATCATAAGGCGACAATTCAATCTTAACTCTGTCTCCAGTTAATATGCGAATGTAATTCATTCTAATTTTACCAGAAATCGTAGCCATGACTATGTGACCGTTTGGTAACTCAACTCTAAATCGAGCATTGGGCATTGCCTCTATTACTTTTCCTTCAACTTCAATTGCTTTTTGATTAGCCATAAACTTTACCCTCCCCTGGATTCTCTAAAACGCTTACGAAATATCATCGTTTTGTCAGTATTTCTGCCTGACCTTCACGAATACAAATGGTATGCTCGAAATGAGCACAGAGACTGCCATCAACTGACACAACCGTCCATTGATCGTCAAGTTCCTTGACATGATAGTCTCCGACAATTACCATTGGCTCGATAGCTAACGTCAGCCCAGGTTTTAGTTTTATACCTCGACCGGGTGGACCGTAATTAAGAACCTGGGGATCCTCGTGTAGTTCTTGACCAATACCATGCCCTGTATATTCGCGAGGCACAGAGAAATTATTGCTCTCTACCTCTTGCTGAACGGCATGGGATATATCTGATAGACGCGCACCGGAGGTAGCAGCCGCGATACCTGCCATTAACGCTTCTTCAGTTACCTTTAATAACTTTTCTGCTTCATCTGTAATGTCTCCAACAGCAAACGTTCGGGCTGCATCTCCATGATACCCTTTAATGTTTGCTCCAATATCGACACTACAAATGTCACCATCTTGTAGAATCCTTTTTGGCGATGGAATGCCATGAACTAATTCTTCATTAATTGATGTACATATTGCTGCTGGAAAGCCCTGATACCCTTGAAAAGAGGGTTTAGCACCAACTTTATCCATATACTCGGCAACTATATTGTTTAAGTCAGCCGTAGAGATTCCCACCTTGATGTTTTCAGCAATAAGATCTAAAGATTCAGCAACCACTTTTCCAGCATCACGCATATATTCAATTTCACGCTCTGATTTTATAGTGATCACTACCGCTTCCCCTCCAAAACCTGACAGATATCAACAAAGACTTCGGCTATGCTCTGTTCGCCATTAATATTGCGAAGCAAACCCTGTTCTCGATAATATTTAAGAAGCGGCTCTGTCTGTTTTTTATAAACCTGCAGCCTGTTAACTACAGTTTCTTCGCGATCATCATTCCGCTGCACCAGATCGTTGGAGCAGTTATCACATAACATATCCCGTTGCGGTGGCTTATTGGCCAAATGATAAATTGCTCCGCAGCGGGGACAGCTACGACGACCTGTCAGCCTGCTTATGACCATCTCATCTGACGATGAGATATTCAAGACATGATCCAGTCCCTGATTCCAGGATTTTAATAACTCGGTTAAAGAATCTGCCTGGAAAGTATTCCTGGGAAAACCGTCTAAAATGTAGCCATTTTTACAGTCTTCTTCTTGCAGACGCTCTGCTACTAAACCCACTGTGACATCATCAGGAACTAAGTCGCCTCGATCAACATAAAGTTTAGCCTTTTGCCCCATCGGGGTTTGCTCTCCCATGGCTTTGCGGAACATGGCCCCGGTTGAAACATTAGGTATATGATATTTTTCTGAAATCAGCTTGGCCTGAGATCCTTTCCCTGCCCCTGGAGGCCCGACTAATATTAATCTCATCGTCAGCACCTCTATTTCAGGAAGCCACCATAATGACGCATCATCAGCTGGTTTTCAATCTGCTTAACAGTATCAAGGGCTACCCCGACCATAATTATTAAACTAGTTCCTGCTATACCCAGTTGAATATTAAGCGCACTATTCAAGAAAATAGGGATCGCGACCAAGGCACAGAGGAATGTCGCTCCTACAAAGGTTAATCTCCATAATACTTTAGATAAATAATCAGTTGTCGGCTTTCCTGGCCGAATACCCGGAACAAAACCACCCTGCTGCTTCAGATTATCTGAAATATCACGGGGATTAAACTGGATCGACGTATAGAAATAGGTAAAACCAAAGATGAACAGCAGGTAAAGCACTGTGTGTAACCAGCCACCCATTCGTAATGCTTCTCCCACTCTTTTCAACCAGCCAGCCTGGCTAAAATTAGCTATAGTCTGTGGAAACATCAATATTGAAGAAGCAAAGATTACGGGTATTACCCCAGCCTGGTTGATTCGCATTGGGATATGAGTGCTTTGACCACCATATACCTTGCGGCCGACAACCCGACGAGAATATTGAACCGGAATGCGACGCTGTCCTTCCTGAATCAGTACAACCGCTGCAATCATCAGCACTGCTCCGACTGCTACAGCTATTAAAGTAAAGATATTCTGCTCACCAATCTGTACTCCTCGAATCATGTTCCAGGCCGACATCGGCAGACGAGATATTATACCGGCAAAAATAATTAACGATATCCCGTTACCTATTCCATTCTCCTGGATTTTCTCTCCTAACCACATTAAGAAAGCAGTACCGGCGGCCAGGGTCAAGGAAATTATTAAATATGATGGCCACGATGGGTTAAGCAAATAGGCTCTAATACCTAAAGTCACCGCTAAAGCCTGTAAGAAAGCCAATACTACTGTAGCGTATCGGGTGTATTGCATTTGCTTCTTACGGCCTTCCTGGCCTCCCTCTTTAATCATTCTTTCCCAGGAAGGAATAATTAAAGTCAATAAGTTGATGACAATAGAAGCCGTAATATAAGGTGTTACTGACATGGCAAATATTGTAAAGTTCTTTAAAGCTCCACCGGACACTACATCAAAAAATCCCAGCAGGCTTCCCCCTTCAAACAGTTGCCGTAAAGCTTCGTTGTCAATACCCGGAACAGGTATATGTGATCCAAGCCTAAAAACTATCAGCATACCCAGAGTGAATAAAAGACGCTTACGTAAATCAGGAATTTTCCAGGCATTGCGTAATGTCTTAATCACTTAAATCACCTCAACCTCTCCACCTGCAGCTACAATTGCTTCTGCGGCAGATTTTGAGAAAGCATGAGCTTTAACAGTTAACTTTTTATCAAGTTTCCCTCTGCCCAGGATTTTGACACCATGCTTTATATTCTTGACCAAGCCGCTGGATTTTAAAACCTCAACGTCTATTACAGCTCCATTCTCGAAACTGTTCAGTTGATCTAGGTTAATAGCAGCATACTCCTTACGGAAAATGTTAGTAAATCCGCGTTTAGGCAACAATCTTTGTAACGGCATTTGTCCACCTTCAAACCAGACTGGCACACCACCGCCAGAGCGTGATTTTTGACCATTCATACCCCGACCAGCTGTTGTACCTGAGCCCGAACCGGGACCACGCCCAACCCGTTTGCGTTTTTTACGTGACCCTTCAGTTGGCTTTAATTGATGTAACTTCATTCGTACACCTCCTGCTGCTCTAGTTAATCTCTTCTACTGTAACCAAATGAGCAACCTTGTGAATCATACCTCTAATTTGCGGCGTATCATTATGAACCACAGACTGACGTATCTTCTTTAATCCAAGGGCTTTTACAGTATCTTTTTGATATTGTTTATTTCCAATCAGGCTGCGTTTCAGCGTGATTTTTAATTGACCTGACATATCACTACCTCCCGCTATACCTTAATGTAAACTCTCAATTTCTTTACTACGGAGCGCTGATACCTGTTCAGCCGTCTGAAGTTCTTTCAAACCTTCCATAGTTGCGTAGGCAATATTGATCTTATTAGCTGATCCCAAAGATTTTGTTAAAATATCTCTCACACCAACAAGCTCTAAAATAGCTCGGGCCGCACTTCCGGCAATAACTCCCGTACCTTCTGAAGCTGGCTTTAATAACACTTTACCGGCTCCATAAACTCCTAAAACCTGGTGGGGAATTGTCGTACCAACCAGTGGAATGGAAACCATACTTTTTCTGGCAGTATCAATTGCTTTGCGAACAGCATCCGGCACACCTCGTGCTTTGCCCAGGCCTACCCCTACTTTACCTTTACCATCACCGACTGCGACTATGGCGCTAAAACTGCGAATCCTGCCGCCTTTAACAGTTTTTGATACAGGTTTTATTTCAATTACCTTCTCTAAAAGGTCGCTTTTGACTTGATTATCATTTCGTCTACGTCTATTTTGGCGCTTATCCATCTTATATCCTCCCGCTGTTAAAACTCTAAGCCAGCTTCACGTGCAGCACTTGCCAAATTAGCAACTCGACCATGATATTTGTAGCCACCACGATCAAAAACTACTTTAGAAATACCAAGCGCTACAGCTTTCTCGCCAATCAGTTTCCCAACCATACGGGCTGCTTCAACGTTACCACCATTATCACACTCAGACACAATTTCAGGGCTTAATGTCGATACCGCCAATATTGTTTTGCCTTCTTCATCATTGATAATTTGGGCATAAATATGTTTGTTGCTACGGTATACATTCAACCGTGGACGTTCCGGATTACCGAAAACACGATTGCGCACACGATAATGGCGCTTCTTACGAAGTTTATTACGATCCGCTTTTTGCAGCATAGTACATTACTCCTTTCCGTCGCCACGGAATTTTTAGCCAGTTTTGCCGACTTTCTGACGCACTTTTTCACCTTTGTATCGAATACCTTTGCCTTTATACGGCTCAGGCTCACGCACTCCGCGTATTTGTGCAGCAAATTGGCCGACTGCTTGCTTATCAATACCTTTAACCACTATCTCTGTATTTGATGGAACTTCAACTTCTATTCCAGCTGGCGGCTTCATTTCCACAGGGTGGGAATAACCAACTGTTAAAACTAGATTTTTCCCCTTCTTGGCAACACGGTATCCAACACCAACCAGCTGCAATCTTTTCTCATAACCCTTGGTAACACCTTCAACCATATTGGCAATTAAGCTTCGTGTTAATCCGTGTAAGGCTCTGTTTTGTACTTGATCATCAGGACGTTTAACTAAAATCTGACTTTCTTCAACAACGATGTCCATATTTGAGTTAAAGGTTCCGGACAAGACACCTTTGGGGCCTTTTACTTCAACAAAATTATCTTTATGTTTAACCGTAACTCCATTTGGCAGCTCAATCGGTTTTTTACCTATCCGTGACATCTGCAGTACCTCCTACCAAACATAGCAGATCACTTCGCCGCCTAAACGAAGCTCTCGTGCTTTCTGATCAGTAATTAAACCTTGAGATGTAGATATTAAAGCTATGCCTAATCCACCTAACACTCGAGGAATCTCATTCTTGCGGCAGTACATCCGTAAGCCTGGTTTAGAAATTCTCTTAATGCCGTGTATTACCTGAGCACGATTAGGTCCATACTTCAAGAAAATACGTAGTACTCCTTGATTATTGTTCTCAACTATTTCAAAATCCCTAATATAGCCTTCTTCACGCAGCAGCTCGGCAATGGCTTTCTTCATATTTGAAGCCGGAATATCAACACTATTGTGCTGTGCTGCAGCTGCATTACGTATTCTTGTCAACATATCAGCTATAGGGTCTGTCATTACCATGGTAACAGCCTCCTTTTCTATGCTCCTACCAACTGGCTTTTTTTACTCCAGGGATCTGCCCCTGATGTGCCAGCTTGCGGAAACAAATTCGGCAGATACCGAATTTACGCATATAACCACGTGGTCGACCACAAATTCGACAACGATTGTATTCCCGGGTAGAGAATTTCTGCTTGCGCTTTTGTTTGGCAATCATTGATTTTTTAGCCACGATTCTACCCCCTTATCTCTGAAACGGCATACCCATCAGGGCTAACAACTCACGAGCTTCTTCATCAGTTTTGGCAGTTGTTACAATTGTAATATTCATGCCCTGGACATGCTGCACCTTATCATAACGAATCTCTGGGAAAATCAACTGCTCCTTAACCCCCAGGGTGTAGTTACCACGACCATCGAAAGCCTCCGGAGATATGCCACGAAAATCTCTTACACGAGGTAAGTTTATACTAATCAATTTATCTAAAAAATCATACATGCGCTCTCCACGCAGGGTGACTTTACAACCAATTGGCATGCCAGCACGCAATTTAAAATTTGAAACCGAACGCCTGGCTTTAGTAACAATTGGTTTTTGACCAGTTACTATAGTTAAATCTTGCACAGCTGCATCAATAATCTTACGATCTTCAACAGCTCTTCCCACACCCATATTGACAGAAATCTTTGCTATACCGGGAATTTCCATCACATTGGCATAGTTAAATTTCTTTTGCATTGCTGGTTTTACTTCAGAAATATATCTTTCTTTTAGCCTAGACACGGATGATCCTCCTTTCCGTCATTTACTACCTGTCAATCGTTTGACCGCATTTTTTGCAGTAACGTATTTTGGTACCATCTTCTAGGATTTTCTTACCAGTCCGACTAGCTTCTTTACAGTTAGAGCAAACCAGCATGACGTTAGACACGTGAAGTGGGGCTTCTTTTTCAATAATTCCACTCTCTTGTCCCATACGGCCCGGCTTTTGATGTTTTTTAATCATATTTACACTTTCAACAATTACACGGTTTACTGCTGGCATTGCCTTTAATACTTTACCAGTTTTGCCCTTATCCTTACCTGCCAAAACCAGAACTGTATCATCTTTTTTGACATGAAGTTTATTTTGACTCATCGCATTCCCTCCTGGCAGTTAAAATACTTCGGGGGCGAGTGAAACAATTTTCATGAAATTCTTTTCCCGAATTTCGCGTGCCACAGGCCCAAATATACGTGTGCCACTTGGATTATTGTTACCATCTAGAATTACAACTGCGTTATCATCAAATCTAATCAGACTACCGTCTTTTCGATTAACACCATACTTAGTGCGGACGATGACCGCTCTGACAACTTCACCTTTCTTAACAACTCCGCCGGGTGTTGCTTCTTTAACGGTAGCGACAATTATATCCCCTATATTGGCATACCGACGTTTAGAGCCTCCCAGTACCCGAATACACAGCACTTCTTTGGCTCCGGAGTTATCTGCAACACGCAGTCTGCTTTCGCTTTGAATCACAGCGTGTTCCTCCTTTCAACCTACTCGGCTTTTTTGACAATCCGGACAACTCGCCAGCGCTTTGTTTTACTTAACGGACGCGTCTCCATGATTTCTACTATATCACCCTGACGGCAAGTGTTTTCAGCGTCATGTGCATGATACTTTTTGCTACGCTTTATTTTTTTGCCGTATAAAGGATGTCTTGTGATCCGTTCTACTTTTACAACAACGGTTTTATCCATTTTATCGCTTAAGACAATACCCTGTCGCATTTTACGACTATTGCGTTCCATATCGGGTCGTCCTCCCTTCACTTACTGGTTGATACCCAGCTCACGCTCGCGCATGACCGTTTTTATACGAGCAATAGCTTTCCGTACCGTGCGAATGCGCATGGGGTTCTCTAATTGCCCTACGGCTGAACGAAACCGCAAATTGAACAATTCTTCTTTTAAATCATCAAGCTTCTTATCCAGGTCTTGATCACTTAAGACGCGAATCTCACTCACTCGCATTGTCTTCACCACCCAGTTCTTCACGTTTAACAAACTTACACTTTATTGGCAGTTTATGAGCTGCCAGTCTAATAGCTTCGCGAGCCATTTCCTCTGGCACGCCGCTCAATTCAAACATAATACGGTCTGGCTTAACTACTGCAACCCAGTATTCCGGAGCACCTTTACCGCTGCCCATCCGAGTTTCTGCTGGTTTAGCTGTGACCGGTTTATGAGGAAAGATATTAATCCATACTTGACCACCTCGACGAATCGTACGAGTCAAAGCTACTCGAGCCGCTTCTATCTGACGACTGGTAATCCAACCTGGCTCCAAAGCCTGTAGACCATATTCGCCCTGGGTAATCTTGGTTCCGCCTTTGGCTTTGCCTTTCATGCGGCCGCGATGATGACGGCGATACTTGACGCGTTTTGGCATTAACATAATGGCGTCCTCCTTTTCTGCTGATACGGTCTTTTATTTCTCAGGTAAAACCTCACCTTTGTAAATCCACACTTTTATACCTAATTGCCCATATGTGGTGTGGGCAGTTGCAACACCGTAATCGATATCAGCACGTAAGGTTTGGAGTGGAATACGTCCCATCCGATCCCATTCTGTCCGGGCTATTTCTGCACCGTTCAAACGGCCGGATATCATTACTTTTATGCCTTTGGCATTGGCACGCATTGCTCTGGTCATTACCTGACGCATAGCACGCCGATAAGCAATCCGCCGCTCTAACTGACCTGCGATGTTTTCTGCCACTAGAGCCGCATCGATTTCTGGCTTCTTTATTTCTACTACATTAATAAATATCTGTTTACCAGTCATTTTAGTTAAACGGGCTCGCAGAGCATCTACTCCGGCACCATTTTTGCCAATAATCATTCCTGGTTTTGCTGTCGATAAAGAGATTCTAATAATATTAGCTGTTCTCTCAATAATTATTTTAGAAACACCTGCATCATACATTGATGTCTTGATATAATTTCTGATCTGATTGTCTTCGACTAAATAGGACGCAAAATCCTTGTCTGCATACCATTTAGATTCCCAGTCTCGAATGATGCCTACACGTAATCCATTCGGATTTGCTTTTTGACCCAACTTTTCTGCCCCTCCTTATGAACGCTCTTTCACTACCACAGTGATGTGGCTGGTTCGCTTTAGAATCGGATAGGCGCGTCCTTGAGCTCGTGCGTGAAACCTCTTCATAACCGGACCACCATCGACATAAGCTTCAGCGATATACAAGCTATCGCCATTCATATCGAAATTGTGCTCAGCATTAGCAGCTGCTGATTCAACAACTTTATAAATTATGTCCGCAGATTTACGCCGAGTGAAGCGTAGAACGGCCAGGGCTTCGGCAACATCTTTGCCACGAATTACATCGATCACCTGTCGAGCCTTTCGTGGAGTAACGCGCACAAATCGTGCTTTTGCTTTTGCTTCCATGCTGCTCTTTACCTCCCTGAAATTATCTTACCGAGCTGCTGCGACCGCTTTTGTCATCGTGGCCGCGATATGTTCTGGTTGGGGCAAACTCGCCGAGCTTGTGGCCAACCATGTCTTCGGTAATATATACAGGTACATGTTTGCGACCGTCATGAACAGCTATTGTATGACCAACCATCTGTGGAAATATTGTCGATGCTCTTGACCAGGTCTTTAGTACCTTTTTCTCGTTCTTTTCATTCATTACTTCAATGCGTTTAAGCAATTTAACATCTACAAAGGGCCCTTTTTTGGTAGAACGACTCACCTTATGGCCTCCTTTCCTTATCCAGCAAAATTATTTATCGTACCTGCGTCGTACAATATATTTATCGCTTTGCTTCCGCTTCCGCGTTTTTGCACCTAGTGTTGGCTTGCCCCAGGGTGTCATTGGAGTTTTGCGTCCAATAGGAGCGCGTCCTTCTCCGCCGCCATGAGGATGGTCTACCGGATTCATTACACTGCCGCGTACAGTTGGTCTTTTCCCCAACCAACGGTTACGTCCTGCTTTTCCTATAGACACTAACTCGTGATCTACATTTCCTACTTGACCGATAGTTGCTCTGCACTCCAGGAGTATTAAACGATCCTCGCCACTGGGAAGACGAATGTGAGCATAGTTGCCCTCTTTAGCCATAACCTGAGCTGATGCCCCTGCTGATCTTACCAGCTGACCGCCTTTGCCTGGCTTTAATTCCAGATTATGAACAATTGAACCTAATGGAATATCCTTGAGTTTTAAAGCATTTCCAGGCATAATGTCTGCTTTTGGACCAGACATCACTGTTTGACCAACTTTCAAACCAACAGGTGCGATGATGTATCGCTTTTCACCGTCAGCGTAATGCAGCAATGCTATCCGCGCCGAACGATTAGGATCGTATTCAATATGAGCAACTTTAGCCGGTATGTCATCCTTATTGCGCTTAAAATCAATAATTCTGTAGCGGCGTTTATGCCCTCCGCCCCGATGGCGAACTGTCAAGCGACCTTTATTATTGCGGCCACCTGTCTTTTTGAGAGCAACTGTCAGCGATTTTTCAGGTTTTTGTCGTGTAATCTCTTCAAATGTTGAAACCGTCATGGTACGACGACCTGGAGAGGTTGGCTTAAACTTTTTAAGTGCCACGATTATTTCCCTCCTAAATTATCTGGCAGGCTTATACGCCTTCAAATATTTCAATTGTTTTGCTATCTGGGGTCAGGGTGACAATAGCCTTCTTCCAATCCGGACGACGCCCGATATGAACCCCCATGCGCTTCAGTTTGCCACGCATCACCATGGTGTTTACTTTGGCAACTTTAACACCAAATATCTCTTCTACTGCATTCTTTATCTGAATCTTATTGGCGTTTATCGCCACTTTAAAAGTGTACTTGTTCTGCTCCATCATTTCAGATGTACTCTCTGTGACAATGGGTTTAATGATAGTGTCGCGCACATGCATTAGGAGAACACCTCCTCTACCTGACGAACAGCTTCTTTGGTAATCAATAATGTATCACAATTTAACAGCTGGTAAACATTTACCATGGATGCTGCTGCTGTATTGACGCCAGGAATATTACGTGCTGACAAAGTGACATTCTTGTAACCAATTGGAGTGACAATCAATACTTTTTTGGCGGTATTTAATTTGCTCAGTACTCCAACCATTTCTTTAGTTTTAGGCTCTGCAAATTGCAGATCATCGACAATTATCAGCTCATCGGCGGCAACCTTAGCCGATAAAGCCGAACGGATAGCTTGACGACGAGCTTTTTTATTCATTTTTTTCGAATAGTCGCGAGGGGTAGGTCCAAATACTGTTCCCCCACCTGTCCAATGTGGAGCACGGATGGTCCCAATACGAGCCCGTCCCGTTCCTTTCTGACGCCATGGTTTACGGCCACCGCCTCTTACCTCACCGCGAGTTTTAACATTTGCTGTGCCTCGACGCTGTGCTGCCAAAAACATGACCACAGCCTGATGCATTAAACTTTGATTGATTTCTGCTCCAAATACGGCTTCTGATAAATCAACCTGGCCAATTTGGTCGCCCTGCGTATTATATAAAGCCACTGCAGGCATCTGCTACGCCTCCTTCCTGTCTACCGACTATTAAACAAGGCTTTTTACCGCATCCCGAATGCAGACAACTGCACCCCGTGGACCCGGGACGGCCCCTTTAACTAAGATAAGATTTTTGTCGGTATCCACTCGAACTACTGTTAAATTCTGAGTTGTTACCTGACTACCACCCATACGACCAGCCATTTTTCTGCCTTTCATTACCCGGCTTATTCCTGCTGATGCTCCCAAAGATCCTACCCCACGATGATATTTAGAACCATGGGTCATAGGTCCTCGATGAAATCCATGACGCTTAATCGGGCCTTGAAAACCTTTACCTTTTGAGGTTGCTGTAACATCAATCAGATCACCAGCATTAAAAGTATCTGCCTTAACCTCCTGGCCCACTGTAAAACCAGTAGTATCTGTTAACCTAAACTCAGTCAAATGACGTTTAGGTTTTACTCCAGCTTTAGCAAAATGGCCTTTTAAGGGTTTATTAGTTTTGCGCTCTGGCTTGTCAATAAAACCTACCTGAATGGCATCATAGCCTTCATTGTCAACAGTTTTAACTTGGGTGACAACACATGGACCAGCCTGGATAACTGTAACTGGAACCAAATGGCCGTCATCAGTAAACACTTGGGTCATGCCTATCTTTTTACCAAGAATAGCTTTTTTCATTGCCCTGGCACCTCCCACTCTTCATTACAATTTGATCTCGATATCCACACCCGCAGGCAAATCCAAACGCATTAAAGCGTCGACTGTTTGCGGAGTGGGCTCGATGATATCAATTAATCTTTTATGCGTGC
Source organism: Bacillota bacterium (assembly GCA_028280325.1). GTDB lineage: Bacteria > Bacillota > UBA994 > PWPR01 > PWPR01. Next base: position 531 of record JANQLZ010000027.1, on the reverse strand, counting down.
GCATTTCAAACTGCTCACGGCTGTCTTTACTCTTGAATGTTGAACGCAGTACAGTAAACAGATGCCGCTCTGTAGGCAGGGGCACCGGACCGGATACTGATGCTCCAGTTCTGGAGGCTGTGTCAACAATTTTAGTTGCTGAGGCATCTAATACCTGATGATCAAATGCTTTCAAGCGAATACGAATAACCTGTTTAGACATTCTATCTCCTCCTTGTCCTTGATGGGACATGCTCCACAGAAATTACCCACTTCAGCAGTGGCAACCTTCTGCTTCATTGCATTAAGGTTAAGTTGTCGGCCCCTGAGGGGCCTGGCAGTTAATATTAAAACTATAACTACTCAATAACAGAGGTAACAATACCGGCGCCAACTGTTCTGCCGCCCTCACGAATCGCAAAGGTGGTACCCTGCTCAATAGCAATCGGGGTGATCAGTTTAATGGTCATCTGCACATTGTCTCCAGGCATAACCATTTCTACGCTGTCCGGCAACTCAATTACTCCGGTTACATCGGTAGTGTTGAAGAAA
>JANQLZ010000119.1 GCA_028280325.1 Bacillota bacterium | reverse complement strand
GACGAAACGCTGAGCCTGACGTGGCTTCCAAAATTGAGGCTAAGTCAAGGAATAAAAGAAATTTTCTACAATGATAATACGAGGCAGTATATCTTTGAGAAAATTTCTTTGTATGACGCCGAGGTAGCTCAATTTTGGGAGCCACCATGGAAAGAAGCAATAACATTAGGGTATAATGGTTGGTATGGAAAAAGAGGTGAGAATATCATGGATACAATTGTTGCTATCGCTACGGCTATGGGGGAGAGTGGTATTGGAATTATCAGACTGAGTGGACCCCAGGCGGTTTCGGCAACTGATAAAATATTCAGACATATTAACGGAAAAAAACTGGCAAAATTGGCTTCTCACCGCATCTATTACGGAAAAATTGTTAACTCGCATAATCAAATAATAGATGAGGTATTAGTTAGCTTAATGAAAGCGCCGTTAACTTATACCCGAGAGGATGTCGTGGAAATAAATTGCCATGGCGGTATAGAGCCGCTAAAGCAGATCCTTCAGCTGTTGCTAAACGATAATCAAATCAGATTAGCTGAAGCGGGAGAGTTTACCAAACGGGCTTTTCTCAATGGTAGAATAGATTTAGCTCAAGCAGAGTCGGTTATCGACATCATCAGATCTAAAACCAACAGTGCTTTAAGGGTTTCTATTGGACAGCTTCAAGGGCTTTTGTCCCAGAGAATATCTCAGATATATGATGACTTGTTGAAGCTTCAGGCGGAGATAGCTCTCAATATCGATTATCCGGAATACGATGAGTATGAGAGTAGTAAAGAAAGGCTGTACCAGCAGCTCAAATCAGTCCATAGTAAGGTCGATCAGTTATTGACTAACAGTAACACAGGCCGAATAATCCGAGAAGGGCTGAAAACTGTGATTATTGGAAAACCTAATGTTGGAAAATCTTCTTTGCTGAATGCCCTGTTAGGAGAAGAAAGAGCCATTGTCACGGCTATCCCGGGCACTACTCGTGATACCGTTGAGGAGTCGCTCAGTTTAGGCGGCCTTCCACTCAATATAATAGATACTGCAGGTATTCGAGAGTCTCGCGATTTGGTGGAGAAGATCGGTATTGAGCGTTCAAAGCAAGCTTTAAATGCTGCAGATTTAGTATTATTGGTTTTTGATATCTCTGAAAAGCTGACGGCAGAAGATCTCCAGCTATTGACAGAGGTGCCCGCTGAACGAACAATTTTGATTTTGAACAAGAGCGATTTAGAAAATAATATCCGTGATAATGAGCTGTTGCAGACTAAAATGCCTTACATCTTTGTTTCAGCATTGCATGGAACAGGATTATCTGACTTGGAGCAGGCCGTCAGTGAGATGTTCATCAAAGGTAAAATTGAGAGCACTAATGACGCTTTAGTAAGCAATATCCGCCATATTACATTATTAAAGAGCTCAAGGTCTGATATTGAACAGGCTTTGAAAGCTCTTGAAGATAATATGCCAATAGATCTGGTCAATATTGATATCGATAATGCTCGCCAGAGTATTGGCAAAATTACTGGAAAAACAGTAGAAGAAGAGCTGTTAGATTATATTTTTGCTGAGTTTTGCGTTGGCAAATAAACCTACTTCTCAATTAAGCGCCAGGCACTGCAGTTACGGGGCAGCTCCGAGCTTTTTACTGACAGTGAGAAGTAAAACCCTTTAGTTTGCAAGCCTCTTAAAACAGGGCCAATATCGGGCTGGTCTATCACCCAGAGGTGGCCGGCAGGCCTTAAATCGATGTATTCATAATCGTTCTCTTTAAGCCAGTTAATTATATCAAAACTGCTGGCATTAGTTTCAGTCAGCTCATCAGAGGTAATACTTTTTACACTATTACTCAAAGTATCCTGATCTGATTCAAAATCAGGGCTCTTACTGTCATTATCATCATTGCTTTTTACTACAGGGTGCTCAGCATCACTGTGACCAAAATTGAACAGAGCGGCTTTATTGTTGAGATCTGATTCTGGAATACTGAACTCATATTTTTTATCAATATTAAATCTTTTCCCAGGAAATAAATTTTCTTCAGATGCCGCAGCCATTTTGGCAGCAGAGTCATTAGCTTTTAATCTCAAGCTGGTCTCTCCAGAAACATCTGTCAGCGATTGCCTGTGGGTTTTACTTTCAGGGTTAATTACATGCTTTCCGAAGCTGGTACCTGAATTACTGGATTCCAAAAGCAGCTCCTCCTGTTGACTGATTTTGATCTCTTTTTCTGAAATAATTACATTGTCAAACGGGTTTGCTGAGTCACTTTCAATGTAATCCGTTGCCTGGGTATGGGCAGTTGTAGACACGGACCGCCATTTTTGATCAATCTGCAGCAGCAAATCTGCAAAGTCGGAGATATCGTCCGTCAAACAGCTCTCCAGGGGCAATTGCTTGATTTCAGCTAAAACATGTTCATTATTTTCCTCAAAATCTGCAAAGAAAACCCGATATCCATTCCGGCTCAGCGATAAATGCCAGCTGAGCAACTCCTTAAAATCGCCTTCAACTGAATAAATATCAATAACTGCTATCGGCTCTTTGGCCAGGATTAAAATGTCCACCAATCTGCCATTGACGAGGATTTTTTCAACAGCTCTCAAACCTTTATCCTGAATAATGGAGTCGACAGCCTCGCTAAATGGCCCTAATAACCTGCCCGAGGGAGCTGTCGCTTTGTTATCATCAATATACTGAATCAGTTTTTTCTGTAATTCGGATATCGCTGAATCTGGTTGACTGTCATAAACATAGCAAAACACAGCTTTTGCTGCCCCCAGAGCAATATTAAACCTGGCTTTTTGCTGGTCGGTGGACAATTCAGTAGTTGAATTAGCAGACTTTTCATGTAAATCCACAGCAATGACAATATCAAATTTGCTATCAGCAACCTCGCTTAAAGTGTGGATAGCAATATTGGCAATAGTATCCTTTAACTCGTGTAATTTGCTGGTACAATAATCACCAGACATTTCCACCACAGCTAAGCTGTTTTCGCTTTTTTCTGTATCTAACTCAGTAATTAAATGCCTTAAATAGTTAATTTTTGACAGGTCGTTGTTTGAGTCAATTTTATCTGATAAATTTATGCTAAACATAGAGCTGGAGTTGTCTTCTTTTTGATAAGCAAGCAGTTTATTGTCGTAACATAAATCACTGATAAAATCAGTAATAAGTGGTGGATTAACAGTGTTTCGGGTCAGGTAAATATGTTTTACTGGAGATTTGCTGATTATTCCGTACAGGCTGTAGTTGCCGTAAAAGACCTCACTGTTGACAACCCCATGCAGTAAAGATTTACTCAATTCAATAATAGTATTAGTGACGGTCTTTTGGGGCTTAATTGACTGGCAATCATCACCGATAAACAGGCATTTATCAGTATAATATAGTGCCAGCAGCCCAAAAATATCGAACTGCTCTGCCGCATCAACGATAACTAAATCGTACATTTTAGCAGGTTGCAACTGGTTTTGGACAAAATCAGACCAGGTAGTAAAGTTTAAATTTTCAATGGGGCTACAAGACAGTATTTCTTCAGAGACAATTTGTAAATCCTTCAGATAACTGGTCATTTTTTTCAGATTATTTGATAATTCTGTTGTTCTTTCCGGAGAGCTCGCCATCGGCTGCTTGTCGGATAAAACACAGGCCTGGTGGGCTTCCTGGGTGTATTTAACTCTGGAGCTGATCAGTTCTTTGAGCTGGTGCAGGGCACGGTCGTAGAGGGTGTTGACAAAACCGTACTCAATGTACTGCTGACTATACTGGCTAAAAAATTCCTTCCACTTAAACCCTGTAGCCAGTAATGCTGAAATGAAGGGATGCCAAACGTCATTAAACCAATTAATACTACTGACCACTGGTTTATAATAAAGATCTATAATTTTTTCAAATAAACCGTCTTCAACCTCCAACTCGGGTAATCCCGCAGGACAGGCCAGGTTTGACCATTCTTTAATTATTTCTGATTTACTCAAGGCCCTGTCCACAACATGTTTTAGTGCCAAAAAGTCTTCATACTGATCAGGTTTTTTCTGGTTTACAAAACAGCTGGTAACAATTTCTTTCCAGTCTTTTTTAAATTGATAATCCAATTTTCGTAATCTGCCCCGCTGTTTTATATGTGAAATAATCTCGTTAATACTTTGCTGCAATATTTTTAGGTTTGGGTAGTTTTTTATTTCAATGTTTACAGACGGAGTTTTACTGTCCTGATGACCGTAAGCCCTGTATTCATCAATATGCTCAATCAGAGCTGTCCACCGTTGGTATAACCCTTCAACTGTATTTTGATCTGCGATTAGCCTGGTAGCGGGCATTAGTGTAAATTCCTCAATCAGTAAAGAGTCAATACTAGCTAACAGTTCGTTCAGCATACCTTTCCGATAAACAGCCTGATTATCCCAGTACAACTGGCTCGTATCTTTGCTAATACTACTGAATTGTGCTTCAACTTTCTTCAGTTTTTGACGAGCAGCTTTATATTTGTTGTTTACTTCAGCAGTCTGGGCATAGCTTTTCAGAAGCTCTTGTTGGGTTGAAATTAAGGAGTTAATCAGATTAGTTCTATCGGCAACTAAGCCCTCAAGCTCAGGTAGCTTCTTTGATTTAGCAGAAGAAAGTCCAGTTATCGCTGTGGGCAGCTTATTCTTTAAGCAGTCTAAATAACTTTGAGACGGACTTATCACCAAAACACTCCTGTTGTGATGTAAGTAATGGCTCAGGGAGTTGACAATAATATTATCTTTAGCGGTGCCATTAGGTGCAGTAATCAGGCAGATGTTTTCAGTAGATAATGAGTTTAAAGCATTTAAACTGTTTAGGTCATAGTGCAAAGCAAAAAATCTGTGTAGATGGGCATAGTCATCTGCTAATGTCCTGCTGTTATCCTGTTTTTCATTAAAAATTGACTGTAAAGCTCCACAGTCTTCAGTTAAAGCAGCATCATTTAAGCTCTTGTTAATCAATTCACTGTAAGGCAAATCAGGGGTATTGTAAAACAGCACCGGAGAGTTATTAATGCTAATCCAGTTCTTGTTACCGGAAGTGACTAACTTGAATACCTTTGCTAAAAACAGTTGGGTCTCAGTTTGACCTGGCAGATTAATAACAGTAGCATTAAACAGCTTGATACTATCCTCAATGGCTTGGGCACTGATACCGGGAATAGCTGTTAATACCTCGGTATTGAAGCTGGCTGGGCCGATCTTTTTAATAATAAAATCATTATTAGACCTGATCAGGCCGACGGGCTGCAGGATAAGAGGAAAATTAATACAGGAGTGTTGACTATCTAACTGCAGTAATCCATTGCCTAAAAGTAATCTTTTATCTGTGTTGCTACTGTCAAATCTATTATATAGCAGCGATATTTGAGCGTGGATTTTCAGTGCTTTCTGAGCTTGATGAAACTCAGCTAGCCACTGTCCTCGAACCCCCTGAAATTTCTCAAATGCTTCAACTCTTTTGCTGTCTGCCTCAAAATTTATATAGGTTGAATTATTGGGGTCGTTGATAACTAAGTGAGATTTATGGCTGATTTCCAAGTTGTCAGCATCTTCATATCCATTTTCCAACCAGCCGTTTAGTATATCTGGGAGGGAAGGGCAGGCTGATATCTGTGGCATGGATATCCTCATCAGAGTATTTTCAGCATTATTTGTGGTGGCAGTTATAATCCATTTGTTTTCTTTTGAAAGGTCGATAAAAACTTTTTTGTCAATTTTTTGAATATCAATCACTGGCGCATTTGTAATCTTATAATATGCTTTTAAGAATCTTAAAAATTGTAAACCAGGATGTTTAGCCATGGATTCTATTAATCCTCCCCGAACAAACTCAGCAGCTGGCCGCATCTTGTCAAGCTGTTGCAGTTCTAGTTGCCTTGACAATGCCAAGCATAATACTACGATTTGCATTATGTAAATCTCTCAACTAACAGTATTAATTACTATTTTACAACATATCCGGTTATTAGTTAAGAATAATTATGTACTGTAAATGTTATTTAAATATTAAGAATTTGCTTATTACTTAATTAAAGCACTGTAACTTAAGAGGCAGCTGAAAAATTCTTTCATTAAGTTCCAAAAATAAAATAGAAAAAACAGTTAACCTGTTGCAGTATTATGCCGATTATCTTAATTATAATAGGGCGGTTATTATATTGTCTTAATTTTGTTATAATAATAAAAGCTTATGATTAAAGTAGCAGGTGTAAGATATGAGAACTAACTATGATGTTATTGTTATTGGCGCTGGCCATGCTGGAATTGAGGCTGCCCTGGCTGCAGCTCGTTTGGGCCGCAGCACAGCTATTATTACCCTGAATCTGGATAATGTCGGACTCATGCCCTGCAATCCTTCAATAGGAGGTCCGGCCAAAGGGCATGTAGTATGCGAAATAGATGCTTTGGGCGGAGAAATGGCCAAAGCTATTGACAATACCTATCTTCAGATTAGAGTTTTGAATCGCAGCAAGGGGCCGGCAGTGTACGCTTTGCGAGCTCAGGCCGATAAGAAATTGTATCAGCAGTACTTAAAAAACACATTGGAGGAGCAACCTTTTTTAAATATAGTTCAGTCTCTGGTAACTGAAATAGTGGTCCAGGATAAGCAGGTAGTAGGGCTAAAAACTAATACCGGGTCCTATTACACAGCTAAAGCCGTAATCCTGGCAACCGGTACTTATTTAAATGGAAGAATAATATATGGCGATGTAGCCTATTCCGGGGGGCCAAATGGGCAGTTTGCAGCGCATCAGTTAAGTACCAGCCTGCAAAACCTGGGGGTTTTACTGGGTCGATTTAAAACCGGTACTCCGCCCCGGATTAACGGTAACACGGTAAACTACGATAACCTGAGTATCCAACCAGGGGATGACGATATCACCGGATTTTCTTTTGATGCAACACACTTAAAGTCGAGGCAGCTGCCCTGCTGGTTGACCTTCACTAATCAGGAAACCCATCGGGTCATCAAGGAAAACCTGCATCGCTCTCCTTTATTTGGGGGAATTATCGAGGGAGTTGGCCCGCGTTACTGTCCTTCAATAGAGGATAAAGTTGTCCGATTTCCAGACAAAGACCGGCATCAGATATTTTTAGAACCAGAGGGCTTTAACACTCAGGAAATGTATGTCAATGGCCTTTCAACCAGTTTGCCAGAGGACGTGCAGTGGAAAATGTTAAGGACCATTCCCGGCTTGGAGAAAGCTGAAATCTTGAGGTTGGGTTACGCCATTGAATACGATTACATCATTCCAGAGCAATTAGACAGAACATTAGAGTTAAAAAGCATTAAAGGACTGTATGCGGCAGGCCAAATCAATGGGTCGTCTGGTTATGAAGAAGCTGCGGGGCAGGGGTTAATAGCAGGTATTAATGCTGTGGCTAAACTAAATAATATGCCTCCGCTTATTTTGCGTAGATCAGAAGCCTATATTGGGGTTTTGATTGATGATCTGGTTACAAAAGGCACTAATGAGCCGTATCGTTTAATGACTTCCAGGGCAGAACACCGCCTGCTGTTGCGGCAGGATAATGCGGATCTTCGATTAACTGAAACAGGTAGAAGATATGGGTTAATTGATGACAAACGATGGCAGAAATTTATTGCCAAGAAGAAACTGTTGATAGCAGCTAGAAAATGGCTTAAACAGGAAAGAATTAAGGCCAGTCCGACTACTAATGACATCTTAGTTCGAGCCGGAACCACGGCCTTAAAAGAGAGTACCAGTCCCTACATCCTGCTGAAAAGGCCGGAAGTCAACGGAACAGTCTTGGCTGAGATGAAAAAAGAATTTCTGCAGTGGCCTGCAGAGGTCAGGCATCAGCTTGAGATCGAAACCAAATATGAGGGCTATATTCAAAAACAACAGCAGTTGGTGGAAAAATTTAATAAAATGGAAGATAAAAAAATAGCAAAAGACTTTCCCTACCATCAACTGAAAGGTCTGTCATATGAGGCCCGTGAGAAACTAGCTAAAATCAAACCTGAGTCTGTCGGTCAGGCATCCCGTATTTCAGGGGTATCTCCCGCAGACATATCGATTCTATTAGTGCAGCTGGAATATAACAGGAAGAGTGGCAGTTAAAGATGGAAGAGAAACAGCTAAAAGCCAGCCTTATCAAGTATTTTCAGCAGGTTAAAATAGAAGCGGCAGCTTTAGCAGTAGATAAGATGGTGGAGTTTTATCAGCTGCTGCAGGCTGAAAATAAGCTTTACAACTTGACGGCCATTACAACTGTAGAAGAAGCTGCTATAAGGCATTTTGTCGATTCACTGTTACTGACTAAAAGTGCTGAGTTTAATAATGCCCCAACCGTTTTGGATGTCGGCAGCGGGGCTGGTTTTCCAGGTATTCCGTTGGCGATATTATTTCCGGACAAGCAGTTTGTTTTACTGGATGCGCTCCAAAAACGGGTTGGCTTTTTACATAAAGTAATCGCTGAATTGGATCTTAAAAATGTACAAAGTGTTCATGAACGGGCAGAATCTTTCGCTGTTAAACCTAAATTTCGGGAGCAGTTTGCTGTGGCAACAGCCCGGGCAGTGGCGGGGCTGGCTGTACTATGTGAATACTGTCTGCCCGCTGTTAAACTGGGTGGGCACTTTATTGCGATGAAAAGCTTGGCCATTGATCCTGAACTGGCTGGAGCTGTGCAGGCCATCGACTTACTGGGTGGTGGTGAATTGAGGCAAATAAAATACGAATTGCCTGACGGCAGGGGGAGACAGCTGGTAATTATTGAAAAGATTCGGCCTACTCCGCCAAAATATCCTCGCCGCCCGGGAATTCCCCAAAAAAAACCTTTGTAAAATAGTTTAAAAAACAAAATTTTTATGATCATATGTTTAACCGTCATTATTCTGCATCTTTTTTATTACATCTTGATTTGAAGGAGGATAAATTAATCAGCTTGACGAAAGCCTTAATTAACTAAGAGGGGGTATTACCGTGAGTTTTTTTGGTGGGGATAAACCTGATAAAGTTGTACATATACCGCTTAAGCAAATCAAATATAATCCTTATCAACCTCGAAAAGAGTTTGATGAGTCTAAACTGCAAGAATTATCTCAGTCTATTCAGGAAATAGGTTTACTGCAGCCTATTGTAGTCAGGCGTAAGAATGGTGGCTATGAATTGATTGCCGGAGAAAGAAGACTCAGAGCAGCTAAAATGGCTAATTTACAGCGGCTACCAGCTTTAATAAAGAATTTTACAGATAATGAAATAGCTAGAGCGGCTTTAATAGAGAATATTCAGCGAGAGAACCTCAATCCTTTGGAGGAGGCTCACGCCTATGATTCTTTATTGAAGAGCTTTAAAATGACTCAGGCAGAACTGGCTAAGCAAGTAGGGAAAAGTCAGTCGACGATAGCAAATAAGATGAGGCTGTTAAAGCTTCCCGAAGATGTTAAAGGCTTTATAGCCGGGGGGAAGTTAACAGAACGCCATGGGAGAGCTTTGTTGGCTTTACCCCCGGAACAGCGTAGCGAGGTTGCGGCCACTATTGTAAAACAGGGCTGGAATGTTCGTCAGACTGTAGCTAATATCGATTCAATGCTGGAAGTGGCTGCAACAGTCGAAAAACTTTCTCGTCGCCGTCCGGTAGTTGTCAGAGATGTCAGGATTTTTATCAATGCAATAACAAGCGCTTTTCAATCGATGAAAGAGGCTGGTATTGAAGCCCAAATGTCTGAAAATGACAGCGACGATTATCGAGAATTTGTTATTAGAGTTCCGAAGTAACCAGCTCAGTTTCATAAATACTACGGGGTTGTATTAGATACCCTTAATTGGTCTTGCTCCTGCTGGGCAAACCCATCCCGTTGGCAAACTGGTTGTGGTATAGATTAGAGTAAAGTCCATTCTTGTTCAGCAGTTCTTCGTGAGTTCCTCTTTCGATTATTTCACCGTTATTAATAACCAGGATACAATCGGCATTTCTAATGGTGCTTAAACGGTGGGCAATGACAAAACTGGTGCGATTTTTCATAATTTTGAGCATAGCCTGCTGAATCATAACCTCGGTCCTGGTGTCTACGCTGCTGGTTGCTTCGTCAAGTATTAAAATACTCGGATTAGCCAAAGCTGCCCGGGCGATCGTCAACAACTGACGCTGTCCCTGACTGATATTGGCGCCTTTGGAAGCCAGCAGGGTGTCATAGCCGTCCAGCAACCGGTGAATAAAAGTATCGGCATTGGCTAATTGGGCAGCCTGTTCTATCTCTGAGCGGCTGGCTGTAGGATTGCCATAAGCAATTGCCTCCAGAACAGTGCCTGAAAATAAATAACTGTCTTGCAGGACGATCCCCAGCTTGCGTCGCAGGCTCTCTTTTTTTAAATCGCGAATATCCCGGCCGTCAACCTCTATCCTGCCGCTGTCAATATCATAAAAGCGTGTCAGCAAGTTGACAATTGTGGTTTTGCCAGCTCCGGTTGGTCCAACTAAAGCCACCATCTGACCCGGCTGAGCCACCAGGTTAATATCTTTTAAGACAGGCTGTCCGGGTAGATAGCTAAAGTTAACATTTTTAAATTCCACCTTACCAGTGACGGAATGTAAATCCAATGCGGTGGATTTATCTTTAACCTCTACTTCCTGATCCATGATTTCAAAAACCCGTTCTGCACCGGCTAAAGCCGATTGGAGCGTGTTAAAAAGAGAAGCAATATGATTAAGTGGTCGGCTAAACTGCCGGACATAACTGGTAAAACTGGCTATTGTGCCAACAGTTGCCAAGCCGTAGATGGACATCAGACCGCCAGCGCTTACTACCAGCGCAAAATTAGCATTGTTGATGACATTCATTAAAGGGCCCATAATTCCAGCCATGATTTGAGCCTTTATCGAAGCCTGGGTCAGCTCTTGATTGGTTTTTTGAAACTCCTGCAGAACAGCTTCCTCTTGACAATACAGTTTAACAACCTTTTGGCCACTGACAGACTCCTCGATCAGGCCATTGATTTCCCCCAGTTTTTTTTGTTGCAGGGCGTATCCTTTACGGGTTCGTTTAATGATAGGGGTTATCCCGAATACTACCAGTGGAATGACCAGCAGGCAAACGGATGCCAGCCGCCAGTTCAGGCTCAGCATCATGATTGAAACCCCAATAACAGACAGCAGGCTGGTTATCAACTGCGTAAAGCTGGTGGTTAATGTGTTGCTGATATTATCGATATCATTAGTTAAACGACTCATTAATTCGCCATGAGCATGCCGATCGAAGAAGCTAATCGACAGTGTTTGAATCTTGGTGAAAAGCTCTTGTCTCATCAGGCGTATCGTTCTTTGAGATGCTCCCACCATTACGTAGGACCTCAGCCAGGTGAACAATGCTGAACCCAGGTAAACAGCTGCCATTGACAGGGCGAGCCGTAACAGATAGGCTCTGTCTCCAGCCTGTAAGGCCTGGTCAATAGCCTGACCCATCAGATATGGGCCGGCTAAATTGAGTAGGGTTGTTATTAGAATCAGTACAAAAACCGTAACCAGCAGAACCTGTTCCTGTTTCAAATAGTTCCACAGGCGAATTAATGTACCCCGGGTATTGGTGGCCTTTTCAACCGGGCGGAACCTTCCCCGTCCGGGGCCCCCTCGGCCGAAGGGCAAGCCCTGGTTTGCAGAGGTTTTTTTATTAACTGACATCAGGTAAGGCCCCCTCTCCCAGCTGAGAATTATAAATTTCCTGATAAATCTTATTGCGCTGGATTAGTTGTTGATGGTTTCCAATATCGTTAATCTCTCCATCCTCTAAAACAATAATCTTGTCCGCTTCCAGAACTGTACTGATGCGCTGAGCAATAATAAAGCTGGTGCAGTTAGCCATTAATGATTTTAAGGAATTTTGGATATGCCTTTCAGTGGTGACATCCACGGCACTGGTACTGTCATCAAATATTAAAATAGCTGGTTTAACCAGTAAAGAGCGGGCAATGGCGATCCGCTGTTTCTGTCCCCCGGACAGGTTGACTCCTCGTTGCTCTACTCGGGTCTGATAGCCCCGTGGCAAAGAGGAAATAAAGGAATGAGCCTGAGCTGCCCGGGCTGCAGCCACCACTTCCTCTTCAGTAGCATCAGCGGCGCCATAGCGGATATTATCCATAATTGAACCAGAGAACAAGACTGTAGTTTGCAGGGCCATGCCGATTTTACGGCGGAGAGCCTGCTTGTCAAAGTCCCGAACATCTATCCCGTCAATGGTTATTGAACCGGAATCAACATCGTAGAGCCGGGGGATCAATTGCACCAGAGTTGATTTGCCAGACCCGGTAGCTCCCATAATTGCTATTGTTTCTCCAGGATCGGCTGTAAACGAAATGTCTTTCAGGACCGGATCACCACTTGAATTGCGATAACTGAAATACACCTTATCAAACCTGACTTCGCCTGAGAGCTGAGGGTTGTTTATCGCATCAGGTTTGTTTTTGATCTCCTGTTCAGTATCCAGCAGCTCCACCACCCGTTCCGCTGAGGCTCCAGCCCGAGAGATTCGTACTAATACCATATTTATCATCATCAAAGAAAACAATAGCCGGCTTAAATAGTTTATGAAAGCAATTATTCTGCCTACCATTAAAGATCCTCCTAACACTTGCAGGCCACCAAGCCAGAGTACGGCCACTATCCCCAGGTTGATACATAACAGCATCACCGGCATTAACAAAGCTGTCAAACGGGAGCCCCGCATAGTTATGCTCATCAAATCGCTGTTGGCAGCCTCAAAACGCTGAACCTCATGCTCAGAACGAACAAAGGCCTTAACGGCGCGCATGCCAGCTAAGTTCTCCTGTAAAATAATGTTTACCTGATCGATCTTTTGCTGCACTTTAGAAAAAATAGGAAAGGCCAGTTTTATCAGCCGGGAGATAGCAAAAAACAAGATTGGAGTTATAGCAAGGAGCACCCAGGACAGAGAGGGAGCAGTGATAAAGGCCATGACCAGGCTACCGATTAACATCATCGGTGCCCGAACCATTACCCGGAGCAACATCCCTAAGGAGCTTTGAATTTGGACGACATCATTAGTCAGTCTGGTAATTATTGAGCCTGTTTCTAGTTTATCAATATTGCCAAAGGACAGGCTTTGAACTTTGCTAAACAAAGCCTGCCGTAGATCTTTACCGACATTTAAGGAAGCAATATTTGATAATATTGAGCATCCATATCCTCCAATAAACCCGATTACTGCAAAGCCAATCATTTTTAAAGCTGTCTGAACAACAAAGGTTAAGTCTTTATTTTTAACCCCGATGTCTACCATTTGCTGCATTAAAGTGGGCTGAATTAAATCCATTGTAACTTCAACGATCATTAATAAAGGAGCAAGTAGAGCAGGCAGCCAGTACGGTTTAACAAACAAGAATAGTCGTCTAATAACTTTTTTCATAAATACCTCTTTATTTAACTATTATTATGACGTTTTTATTCAAAAACAATCATGGATAACTAATAATATATTTAGTCGGCTAATATAATTTATTTTATCATTACCTAAAATCAGTGTCAAGACAAATTATGTCACAATAAGGGTTATAGATAATATCTGAACTATGCTAAGATAATAGCAAATTGGATTTAGGAGATTTATTAATGAAAAGAGCCTTAATTATATTAAAGATTATTATTTTTGTTTTCTGCCTCACGGCTTGTCAGGTGTCAGTGGATGATATTATCAGCAAAAATTCTGAAAAACTGACCCAGACTAATCCCTATCTGAGAAAACAGGCGATAGCTGCTCTTGGCGGTACTGGAGATGAACGGGTCATACTCCTGATTGCTCCGATGCTCAATGATCAAGATGTGGAGGTTGCTGCCCAGGCTGACCAGGAACTCAATGAGTTAAGAGATCTGGGATTGCCGGTAAACAAAAAAATACTAGCGGCCTTAGACAGTTTTAATGAAGAACAGCGAGACAGCATCACAAAATACCTGATCACTGCCCATCAGCATGGGGTCGATCTGCAGCAGCAGTTGCTGGCGATTTTGCCGATGGTTGACTTTGACATAAATCAATTGACCAATATAATTGTTTATCTACATACCCGGCCTGATTCCAGTTTGTACGCTCATTTACTGGCCGGCCTTGTCAGTGAAAATGGCGGAATCTCAGCTGAGGCTCTATTATTATTAGATAAAAATGGGTATCCGCCCCAGGCGGCTTTAATTGAAGAAATTGTCGCCCAGGGAGCTACTGTTTCTGAGGCGGTGGGGCAGTTATTGGTTCAATTTGCTTGTCGGGAAAGCTACATTACCCAACATGGACTGGAAGAACAGCTGCAGATATATTTTAGAGAAGGAGATGTAATCGTAACTGATAACAGTAAAGCCAGCCAAGAGAGATGTGCAACAGGCGACGATATGTGGCATAAAACCCCTGCTGATTTGAGTTGGGCCAGCAGGCTGGCGTTTTTGATGACCGAAGACAGTACCCCTCAGACGGTCGAGAATCTTTTTGCTGACTTTATCAATGCTGACCGGGTAAATATGGCCCAGATGATGGCCCGAGATATGGATAGCTTTCGAGATAGTTTGGATGTTCACCAGGTATTGGTACAGACACTTGCTGACAATAGTTTAATCTCAGATTGGTTAGAAACAGAGCTTCGGCCAGCTGATACGATAGCAGTTTTAGCTACACCGATTGAAGAAGAAGATCCAGCAGTAATCAATAATACCCAGGGCATTTTGGCGCTTAACAGCTTAAATGGTGAATTAATGGATGTATATCACTGGCACCTACCCTCAGCCTTTCGCCCGCAAAAGCAGGAGGATATTCGCTATATTTTAAGTGTTTCAGAGGAGGAAGAGCAGGTCAGCTTGATTGACCTGTCCAGTAGAGAAATAATAGCTGAGGAGACATTTCCATTAGATAATGTAAAAACCCTGATTGACAGCCTGCTGGTTCTTATCGAAGGCAGCGAATAAAGCCGCAGCTAAACCTGTGTTTAGGTAAACGATCTGCTATATTACCTTTTAAAGGGCTAAAATAAAAAAACTGTTGCTGGCAAACAACAGTTATTAAAGCTCTGGAAAGTTATTTTTCAGGATATTCATCGTCTTCCTCTTCCTCTTCCTCTTCTGCTCCCTCTTCTGCTTCTTCCTCTAAAGCTATTTCTTCCACATTGTCTTCATCGTAGGGTACCAGTAATTCACTCTCATCGTCGGTATCATCATCGCTGTCAACAGTATCCTTCTTCCATTTATAATCATCTTTAAGCGGCTCGTATTCTTCTTCGAGTAGGTTCAGGTCTGCTATGGGCCTTCTTCTTAAGTGAGGAACCTGACTTTTAAGTGCCCACTTTCTATCACTCAGAAAAATAAACCTTCCGTCTAGATTAAGTTCGGTGTGCAATGCACTCAATGATAAATTGGGGGAAATATCGGTTAGATTTTCAATAATATTAATTAATTCTTTTAAAGGTAAGGGATGCCCAACTTTTTTAAGCGCCTGATACGCTGAGTCGGGGATATCAAATCGCTCTTTTCTGCGCGGGGGTCGAACTTTTGGTTTCATTACGTTCCTCCTAGGAGTTTTTTGTTTTACTATCTATTACTCAAAAAGCACAAAATTATGCTATAAAAGATAAAAAATAATATTGGTCTTAATAGTTATATTCGATAATATGTAAACCATGCTTAACTATGCTTTTAACGAGATCATACAGAGATATTTTTTCGATACAATTCTGCCACAAACTGTACTCAAAAGTCAATCCAGTTAGTTGATTTAAATAAATAAAAAGGGCATGAAATTTGGGAGAGGTGAGAGATTTTTTCAAAATGTAAGGATACTTGATAGATTCAAAGAGAATTCTGTCGCCTGGGACAGCTTTTTTAGTCGATGCCGGCCTGTTTATCTGCTCATTTAAAAAGTAGTCAAGCAGGTACAGCGGATTGCTAACGTGTAATTTCAAATAGCTGTGTTCCATAGTCACTGGCTGGCTGATCTCCCTGTTTAACATAATATATTTAATAGCTGAGACGGAATAATATGAAACTATCTGCTCCCAGGTCTGATCCATAGTATTCACCCTGCCAACCCTGAAATGATATGATTTATCATTAATGACCATCCTCACACTGGGCGGACAACTGATGGTGTTCGTCTGTGAAAATTCTACCTGGTAACCCAAAGCTTGCAGCAAGTTTTTCTTGGCACTGAAAAAATAGTTGGCACGGTATAGCTCCGGTTCTCCGCATGTTTTGGCAAGCCTCAGCTCTACTGCTGCACTTCCGGCAAACTTCGGCGGTTGGCCAAGCCATTTATTCAGTTCGGGCAGCAAATTAAAATACACCCTGGTGTTGATATAAAAATTAATATAGCCCTTTTCACTCTTGCAGGCCGAAAAATAGTCATCCGGGTCAGTAAGATGGTCTACTATTCTGCTGCTGATTATCGTAGGATTGATATCCCAGCTGTCAGCTAAAACATAGGGATATGCGGTGCTGATTAGATTAGCTTCATGAAGGGACAGCCTCCAACTGTCAGGAGAAGAACAGCAAGGACAGGTCTGGTCAAGCTCGGCAAGCGAGCTGAGCGCCTGATCTAATCTGGCAGAGATATAGTTTAAGATAACTGACTGAGGATCGATCATAAGGCATCACCGTGTTCGTTAATATTGCATTCAGCTAAGCAAATTATACGACACCAGGGAAATGATATAAAGCTGGTGCAGGAAAAAAAACTTGCTGAGCGAATATTTCAGTATACAGATCAGAATAAGGAGGGAGATTATGAAACTGGATAGCTTGCCTCGCGTTCAATTATCTTTTGAACCTACCCCGCTGCAGAAGCTACGGCGTTTGGCAGAATACTTAGGACTTAATCAAATATATTTAAAAAGAGATGATCAAACAGGCTTGGGTTTAGGGGGCAATAAGGCGCGTAAATTGGAATATCTATTAGCAGATGCGCTACAGAGAGAAGCAAATATTGTTCTGACAGTCGGAGGCCCCCAATCCAATCATTGCCGGATAACGGCAGCAGCAGCGAGGGCTTGCGGTTTAGAGTGCACCTTGATTTTTCGTGGCCATCCAATTGAGCAGGCTCAAGGTAGTATGATTATAGATAGATTACTCAAAGCCAAGTGGATTTTTGCCAAAGATCAAACCAGAGAAGAAAAAATGGATGAGATGGCCAAGGAATATCTGGAGCAGGGCTTAAAACCATACCTTATTCCGGCCGGTGGTTCCAATGCTTTAGGCACAGCCGGCTATGTACGCGCTGGCTTGGAGTTGGCAAGACAGTGTCAGGAGCAAGGCATTAATCCAGATTATATCTGCTGCGCTTCAGGCTCTGGCGGTACCCAGGCTGGTTTAATTCTTGGTTGTCACTTGGGGGGGTTGAGGGCCAGAGTAATTGGTATAAGTGTTTCCAGATCAGTTGCTGAATTAACAGAGAAAATAAATATGCTGCTAGTTGAGTTAGGGGCGATGCTGGATGTAGATGTCAGTGCCTTACACCCTGTCCAGGTCAGTGATGATTTTGTAGGTGATGGCTATGGCCGGCCCACGAAACTGTCCCAAACTGCGCTCGAACTCTGTGCTGCTTTAGAAGGGGTTATTCTTGATCCGGTTTATACAGCTAAAGGCCTGGGCGGTTTAATGGCTATGGTTGAGAACGGCCGTATCCCCAAATCCAGCTCGGTTATCTTTATCCACACCGGTGGAATGCCGGCACTATTTGCTGATACTGAGCTGTATTGGCCGTCAAGTGGCCCTCTGAAAGCTGAAAAGGGATCTTTAGGGAGTTGACCTGTGCTAAACAAACACATATTATAAAGCAAACTAAGCTTTGGTTAAACATATACGGGGGTGAATAGTAAATGAGAAAGTGGCTACCGGCCCACTATGGAATTTTGGGAGCAATTTTAATTGTAATTACAGTGATTGCCTATTTATCCTTTAATAATGTAGCTAAGACAATTATTATTTGAAATAAACTGCCGGACTTGCTCCATTTTACTGTCAGTTAACATGCGGTTGCTCAAACCAGAGAGCAGCCCTTTTTTTGTTTAAACATCACTGTATTTTTGAGCTTAATCTAACTGAAACAAACCCACAATGTCCCATATATTACGCTTGAATTAAACATAATGCAAACCTCTTGTATCATTTTATGGGGGAGGGTATTATTAATGCGTAATACAGGTTTTAGCACTGCATCGTCTTGCTGCGGATATGCCAGCATCACAGAGCAACCCCTTAGAGAGCATGACACCTAAGATTTACTTCAGTCAGTTATTCGACGAAGCAATACCAACTTTCGGATAAAGCAATACAGTAATATATTACCAGATATTGCTTCTGATGGGGGAGGATAGGTGTTAAGACCTGTTTTTTTTTAACCGCTTCAACGCACACAACACAGAGGAGGGATTGTTTAATGAAGCGAAGTTTGGCGATTATCGCCGTATTGGCTCTGGTAGTCAGTATGTTTAGTGGTGTTGTTTTTGCAGACTCTATAGCTTGCAAAATACAGCTCGATCAGGAATCTATAAATTATTCTGAGGACTTTGCAACTGCCAAAATCACCGGAAGGATTTTAGATGCATCATCTAATGCTTTGCGAAAATTTGACAACACGATTAAGGTTTACGAAGATACAAACCAAAATGGTGTACTTGATGCAGATGAACATAATGATGATGACGAGGATTTGCTGTACTCTGTAGATGCCAGCAACGGCAGGTTTGAATTGATTATTCTCACCAGCAAGCATGATGTAGCTAACATGTTTGTAGTCGGTGTTAATAACGACGATGCAACCTTTGCTGAAGGTACAGAAGAATCATTCCGTATTGTCCGAGAGATGGAGGTTGCTTCTGAATACTCATTAGATCACGAGTATCCCATTAGCGGACAGGTAGTTATTCAGGCAGTGTACACAAATGAAGACGGCAACACATCCGATACAGTTAAATTAGCTTATATCAATACCAATGGTTCGATGGGCGATGAAATTGCCACTGCTAATTTTACCGGAACTGATAGTGTTGGTTTCTTATTTGATGGCGATGAACTTACTCATGTCGGTGAGATAGGTTTATTTATCAATGGCGTGCTGATGCTGGACGGTAAAGTCAGCGCCCCAGAACTAGATGTAGAGATTACAGATTCAATTCCTCACTCTTTAGGTGAGCAAGATCTTAAATTTACATTTAATATCGATAAAGATTATATCGACGAAGACAATAAAAACCTGAAAGAGGGTTACGAGCTTCGCTACACAATAACTGATTCTGATGACGAAGTTGTTGTTACTGAAACAGTATTAGTCGATGATGACACTGAAACCTTTGATGATATAGATGATCAGGAAGTTACTGTAACCATTGATTTTGATGGCTGGGATGATGGTGACTACACTGTAAATATTCAACTGGTTAAAGTAGGAGTAACTGTTGTTGCTGAAGCTGACAAGAACTTAGACGTAGTTAAGCCTTCTCGCTATACTTTAATGGGTTGGAATCTTGGAGATACATTAGGCAACGAAACCATCGTTTTACAGTTCCCCGATGACGAGGATTCTGATTTAGATGACGATTCCGTAGCTCCTAATTTTGAAGCTCCTGAAGAGGCAGAAGTTGATGAACAGCTTGAAGTTCGTGAATATTCTGGTGGTAAGATTAACTATGTTAAATACTTTACTGTCGAAGTAACAGGCTGTGGGGTTGATTTAGAGGCAGCTAATTTTGGTGACGATATGGTGACGGCTGATGGCAATGGCGCCCTTTTGACCACAATTAAGCCTGAAACCACCGGAACACTGAAAATAGTCATTAAAGCTTATGAAGAAGAAGATGGTAATGCAGTTGACACATTTACCAAAGAGATTGAGATTACTGGCTGGAACATGGAAATCAGCACCAAGTCAATTATGGTTGACAGTGATCAAGATGTTGTGTTCACCATTACTGATGAAGATGGCAACCCAGTAAACAATGCCATTATTTCAATCGAGGGTGAAGTTGTGGTCGATGGCACCTCAACCAATATCATTGGTGGAGTCTATACCTATAAAGATGATGAAGAAGATTTGTTTGAAACTGTAGATGAATTAGATGTAGTTGTCAAGAACAAAGATGGCGATGTCATGATTGACAAAAAAGATGCTATCAATATCCTCGGAGAAGAGGTATACACCGTTTCATCTGATACTCCAGTTATGTTAAACGGTATTGAACAGAAAATCTATGTCACAGTATTAGATAAAGACGGAGACATAGTTTATCCGGAATTTGTTCGAGTTGATGTCGATGAAGACGGCGACGAAACAACTGCTGAGGAACCAGAAGTTGGTACCCGTATAGACCTGGACGATGACGGAATTAAAGAAGCTATTGCCTTGACCTTTACTCCTTCTGCTGATCAAGATGAGCTGATAATCAGGGCCACTACTGATAACGGTAAGAAAATGGGCCAGGTTAATATCGATGTTCAGATGCCTAAAGTAGTTATGACCGGTGCTGAAAAGCTGACCGAGAACTTTACGGTTGACTTTGAATTCACAGTAATTGACCCACGTGATGACAGCATCATGGATATTGACGTTGAGATTACTGAAGATAGTAATTACATCCCTGACGACGACTTGACTTTCCCAACAGCTTTAAGTTCTGACGATGATGTCTGGACAGCTGAAGTACAGGTTATCAATGTTGACTGGGAAGAGGCTGAAGATGAAGAAGATACAGTTAATCTTAATATCATGATGGACGATGTTAAATTAGCTACTATTGAAGTGGCCAAAGCCAGCCTGACCTCTGAGCCAGAGCAAGTGATAATTGGTGCAGCCACTAATATGATCCTGACTTACACCGATGCTGATGGCAATGTGTTAGAGGATTATAAAATCTATCTCAATGAAGAAGAGATTGGTGAAACTGATGAGAACGGACAAGTAGTCTACTCTACATCTTCAACAAATTCCTTGAATCTAAAGTTTGAAGGCGAAACAGATGTTGAAGATAAAGTAACAGAGTTGACAGTCAAGTCTACCGCAGATACAGAAGGGCCTGTAGTAACGGCGCCAGAAGAGGTTACAGATAGTACAGCAGTAATTACTATCAGTGACAATGTGCGTGTCAGCAAGGTAATGATAGACGGTAAACCAGTTGAGATTTACTTCCCAACTTCAGAGGTTACCCACATGGTTACCAATCTAAAAGCGGGTGAAAACAAATTCACAGTAGAAGCCCTTGATGTTAACAACAATTACTCCAAGACAGTTATCACAATTACCAAGAAAGCTCCGGTATCTTTCCAGGTAAACGTACCTACTCCTTACGGTACACCTAAGCTTATCGATGGTACAACTATGGTTCCAGTTCGCTTTGCAGAGGATTTGGGTTGCGTTATAATGTGGGACAACACCACTAAGACAGCAACTTATACTTTGGGCGACCTAGAGATTGCTGTTACTGTTGGCAGCACCACTGCTGTAGTTAATGGCGAAAACGTTCAAGTAACTCAGACTCCTTATATTAATGAGTTAAATCGTACTATGGTTCCATTGCGCATGATTGCCCAAGAGCTTGGCTTCCAGGTTCACTGGACATCTAATGATGAACCAGTAACCATCAGCAAATAAGCAAAGCAAAAATATACACCAAAAAAACCACCAGCTCAGCTGGTGGTTTTTTAATACATTTACATAGTCAATTAAAATCAAAGTTACCGGGCTTTTGGCCTGTTTGCTAGGTCTACATTGACATTTAGCCGGTATTGTATATATTATTAACAGTGTTATAATTTACATAACACTGTTAATTGTGCTGCTGCTGCAAAGTCAAGGGAGGTAAATTATGCCAGAGCAAAAAACTGATGAACGCAAACAGAGACTTAAAAGGCACAGAACAAAGAGGTATTTCCTGGAGGCAGTCAAGGCCATGATAGCTGCTGGGGGGGTTGAAAGCGTTTCAGTGAGAAAGGTTGCAGATGTAGCAGGATACTCTTATGCAACTTTATATAACTATTTTGAGGATCTCAATGAATTGCTGTGGGATGCTAAACAGGCGATGATCAATGATATTGTGGAGTATATGAAAAAGACGATTAACGATATTGATTTAGACATTGATGGAATAAAAATGCTGTACAGGGTTTACATTAAATATTACTTTGAGAACCCTAATATTTTTAAGTTTTTTTACTTTTACAGATTAATAAAGCCCGATAATAAACAGCTTGAAGGTGGAAAAGAAACTGATTACAACGGAATGCTGCAAGAAACATTTAAAAGATTTTTTCTTGAAGGGAGGCTGGGTGAAGAGGAGATAGAATTAGTGGGTAAGACCTGCATATATGCTGTCCATGGCATGCTGATGTTGTTCTTTTCAGGTAATGGAGATCTTACAGAAGCAGGCTTATACCGAGAACTGGATATGTTAATAGATTATTTATTGTAATGAAAGGAGTTTTGATTGTGAAGGTAGGAATTATTGTTCACTCCTATACTGGTAATACGCTTTCTGTAGCTCAGCGGCTTAAAGATCAACTCGTAGAGGCCAATTATCTGGTAGAGCTAAAGCAGGTGACGGCTGTTGATGAAAAACCCTCAGAGGCTGGGAATATTCAGTTGAAGACAATACCTGATGTAAACGATTATGATGGACTTATTTTTGGCGCCCCGGTCAGGGCATTTTCTCTTTCACCGGCGATGAAAGCTTATTTACTGCAGTTGCCGTCATTAGCAGGTAAAAAAGTAGGATGTTTTGTGACCCAGCATTTCCGGTATAAATGGATGGGAGGGAATCGTTCAATTAAGCAAATGAAAAAAATCTGCCGAGACAAAGGTACTGATATCTGGGCATCTGGTATAATAAACTGGTCTCATCCCCAGCGGGAAGAACAGATAGCTGAGGCTGTGGAAAGTCTGTTGAAACTGTGAATTTTTCATAATAAATCTTAACATTTTATTATTGATTAGGTTCTTGGAATTCCTGACTATTCATTTTCCGGAAGGAAAAAAGTAACCTGTTACGAATAATACTAGTAAAAGGTTAGGGGGAATATGATGGAAAAGCCAGATCAAATGATTTCTTACGCCGAAGCAGCACACGAGGTTGAGCTGGCCTGCCGCAGGCTGGGCATGCTTCATTTAGCTTATGCTCGAACTTTAGTGCAGCAGTTCGGTAGAGAACAGGGCGAAAAACTGATTATGAATGCGATTAAAGAGTATGGCAAAATGGTTGGTGAGCAAACCAGTCAAAAGGTCAGTGAGCAGGGGCTTGCTAACGAGCCGCAATATTTTGGTGAAGGCCAGGCCCGGAGTTTACCAAAGCTTGGCCTGTGTGAAGAAGTAGTTCATGAAAACGATCAGATCAAAGTAAAAAATTGTAGTATGGCCAAGGTCTGGCGTGAGTTTGGAGAAGAAGATTTGGGCAGCCTGTATTGTTTTATTGACACCGCCAAATACATGTATTATAACCCCAATTACAAGCTCACTCATGTTAAGGCAATGCCGGCCCATGGTACTGATTACTGTCAATTTGAGCTGGAAGAAACTACTGAGCAGGAACGGGCAGACTTTTTTGCCAATAAAGACTGGCGGTATTTGGATAAAAGAATGATGAAAGGGAGCAAATAATGTTTAAGGAGACAATTGATAAGTACAGTCCCAAGGTGATAGAGTGGCGACGTCATATTCATGCTCACCCGGAATTAGGCATGCAGGAGTGGGGCACTGCTGAATACGTTGAGAAGATATTACGCGACCATGATATTGAGGTGCAACGTTTTGCAGATATACCGGCGGTTGTGGGAGTACTGAAAGGCGGCAAACCAGGGAAGGTTATTGCTTTAAGAGCTGATATGGATGCCTTGCCAATGCAGGAACTGGTAGATGTCCCGTTTAAATCTAAGTACGATGGAAAAATGCATTCCTGTGGTCATGACATGCATACTGCCATATTATTGGGAGCTGCCGCTGTTTTGGCCAAGCATCGCGATTTGGTGCCGGGCACTGTTAAATTCCTTTTTCAACCGGCTGAAGAAGGCCCGGGTGGAGCACTGCCCATGGTTGAAGCCGGGGTCATGCTGAATCCGAAGGTTGATGCCTGTTTTGGTTTGCATGTCTTTCCCTCTGGTACCCCTGGTACTTATGTCTGTAAAAAGGGAGTTGCTTCATCGAATGCCGATTCAGCAACGATTAAAATTATCGGCAAAGGAGGTCATGGTGCCGCACCGGATAGTGCAGTAGACCCTGTTATAATCTCAATGTATGTGGGCATAGCTTTACAAAGTATTATCAGTCGAAATGTATCTCCAATGGATTCTGCGGTTATAACTATTGGCTCGATCCACTCCGGAACAGCAGCAAATATCATTCCAGCAGCTGCTGAAATGAAATTGACAATCCGTTCTTTTAGCTCCAAAACCAGAGAGCTTTTGGCTACCAAAATAAAAGAAATTACAGAAGGGATTAGCCATTCAATGGGAGCCACTTCTGAAATTGAGTACAAATATGGGTACCCGATGATGGTCAATGATGATCGTGCTGTGGAATATGTAGTTAAAACCCTGGGAGCAGACCGGGTGTCAATTACTGACAGGGCGCTGTCTGGCAGTGAAGACTTTTCGTATTTCCTGCAGGAAGCTCCCGGAGCCTTCATCGCTCTTAATGCCGGCCATGATGATCAGGAAAACTATTATAACCACCATCCTCAATTTAACCCAAATGAGGATTGCCTGCAGTTCGGAGTTGAAGCCTTTGTCAAAATAATAATGGCACAGGATAATTTAAAACTATAGCAATGAAATAAAAGAACTGAGGCTTTCTTTTATGTACAAATAAATATCTTTAAAAAGCTTAGGAGCTCACTCAAGAATGTTTATCCAATTTTTGAGTGAAACCTTGGCTTTTTTTATTGTAAAACTATTGTGTAACAGTTGAATAACACGATGCCAAACGGGCAAAAGGTATATTATTTATCAAATCGGTTATAACTAGTTTGTGTATTTGAAAATTTTATTGTTAAGGAAAAGAGGTCTATAAATGAAGCCTTTTGCTATCATAATGATATTTGTAATACTAATTATGGGCTGTTATGCCGGGCCTGAAACTGAACAGCCACCGGCAACAACATTAGAAAGCTTTTTAACAGACTGGCTCCATTTTACTGTTCCCCAAAACTCTAAAATTCAACCGAAACTTGAGGTTATTGATAAAAATACCAGCAAAAATGAAGAGCATTGGCGAAAAACAACAGTAAAACCTGGATCTGATGATCAAATTACCCAGCAAAGGGTTCATGTGGTCAGTCGAGGAGAAACATTATCAGCAATTTCTCAAAGATATGGCATCTCGTTAACCAAACTTAAACAGTACAATCAGCTGAACAATGCCAATAAAATATATACTGGCCAGCAGCTGCTGATGGAAGCTCCACAGTTTTTTCATACGATTCGTAAAGGAGATACCCTGTGGCAATTGGCCCAAACTTATAACTGCAGTGTCAATGAGCTGCTGCAGGCTAACCCCACTGTGGCCGCCTATCGGCTCATGGTGGGCAGCAAATTAACGATCCCGCAAACAGCTGCACCTGTTATCAGTTTTAGCTGGCCAGTGATTGGAAAAATAACCAGCCCTTTTGGCTATCGAAGCGGCTCATGGCACCGCGGTTTAGATATTGGCGCCAAAGAAGCAACTGTAATCCGAGCCTCGGCTTCCGGACAGGTGATTTCAGCGAAATGGAATGGATATTATGGCCTATGTGTATTAATCCAGCATGGTCAGAGTTTTCAAACCAGATATGCCCACGCCTCAAAATTACTGGTCAAGCAGAATCAGTGGGTTTCAGCTGGTGAGGCAATAGCTTTAGTGGGCAGCACCGGAAAAAGTACTGGACCACATCTGCATTTTGAGATAATAAAGAACAATGAGCATCAGAACCCGATCAGTTTTCTGCCTTAAACATGACGGCTGGCCGGCATAATTCTGTTGCTGTAAATTACTATTTAAATTTTTCTTCGAGATTAAATAATGGATTAAACTAAAAACCAGCTCTAAGCTGGTTTTTTAGTACCATAGCGGTTGATATATGCTGAAAGAACGGTAATCTTGCATGACTTTGTTGATGCGCTCCAACATTTGCCTGAGATGAAGGGGAGAAGCTTTTTTAGTCCAAATCACGGTATTTATCATCAATACCGCTGTATACATGCTGGTAATTTCCCAAAACAGTACCGGCACAGACTGAGAATCAAAGTAACCCTGTAATTGTCCCTGACAGAACGACGGAGATAACTGACTGCTGTAGAAAAACATCTTGGCAAAATCATGCCATGGATCACCATAAGATGATCTGTTAAAATCAATGGTTCCAGCGTAGCAGTTATCCTTAACTATAATATTGTCTAAGTGAAAGTCATCATGCTGGAAGGTCGAAGGCCTTTCTAATATTAGAGTTAGATGATCTTCGATGAAATCTAAGATATAACTGTCCCGGTTTATCCGCAGGCTGTCTTGAAAATAAATATCCCGGTTTAAATACCATTTTTTCTTAAATAGCTGATTCCAGGGTATGGTATTTGCTGGCGCTGGCAGCAAATGCATTTTTCTCAAATCTGAGCCGGCATCACAACCAATACCCTTCTGTAGCTCTGGCTCTAAACCAATTAAAGCCACGCTGGCATCTTGGCCAGGAATCCAGGAGAGCAAAGAATAATGGTATTTTTCATCAGCAGTCAAGCCATTAGCAATTGGCTTGCTGCATTTAACTCCTAATCGAAGCAGCTCTGTCAAAGCCAGTAGCTCTATTTGCTTTTGGCTGGCTTTCGCACCATTGGTCAACCTTAACAAGTAGCACAGGCCCAGGTTAGTCACTACTTTGTATTTGTGATCGTCTGAGTAGCCGGTATTAAGGTGCTTTATATGGGAAATATCGTTCAATTCTGGCAGTATTGAGCAAATTTCAGATAAATAATTGTTCATGGCTTTGACATCCTTAGCTAATTGGGCAGATCAGCTGTTATTGATACCTTGGTTAGTATCCATAATTGCCTTTAAGCATCATCACTGACATGCGCTGGGGGTGAACCTGACCTCGAATTATACTAAGATAATTACAAACCCTCTGATTCTGAAGGCACTCGGCACAGGGCCTGTTTTGAGTGCAGGGAGGAGAATATTTCGCTCGACGGGCATTCAAAGGTGTGGCTACCTTTAAGGACCGTAAAATCCCTTCCTGTTCATTCTCTGTAAGCTTATTTTCACCGATAATAATGATTACCTGGCGCGGACCAAAGGTCATGGCCGCAACTCTGTTGCCGCTGTGATCAACATTAATTATTTTGCCGTCTGCAGTTATTGCATTGCTGCTGGTTATATATAAATCTGTTAGCAATGCCTGACGTTTAAGTTTTACTTCCTCCTCTTTAGATCCAGCTAAGGTTTTGTCATATACATGCTGGCAGTACTCGCTCACAGTTTCAAAAATTTTCAGCTTTTTTAAGGTCTGGGAGTTGCCAATGCCGATAGAATCGGCCTTTTTGGCCGCCTCAACAATGCTTAGAACTAACTCTGTTTTATTCTCAAAGTAGTGGAAATCGATATTACGCGCTTTAAAACATTTTTTTAGCCGGTCGATAGTTTTATTCTCCATTATACCCCTCCGAATTAGAATATATTAAAAAGGCTCACCCAAAATAGTTTTAACTGTCTATTCTTAGTGAGCCTTCTGTTTACTGAGGATGTTGGTCATGGGTCGGTTGCTCTGCCAATGAGCTGTCTTCTGGAGGTTCAGCTTCTCCGACAGAGATTTTTGGGCTACTTAATAGCCGTTCTTTATACTCATTTACCTGGCGTTGCAAGGAGTTGATTTGACCCAGCTGCTCAGTGATTTTTTCACGAATACCTTCGTTTTCATCATTAAATTCGTTTAATTTCTTTTTTAGTTTGCTAATTTGCCAGTTGCGGCTTTGCAGGGCAGGCAGTGAGAAAAGCAGGCTGAGTATCACCCCGATTGCTAAGCTGAAGAGCAAAACCAAGGCCAAAGAACTTGAAAACTGCCACACAAAGAAGTATACCGTAACCATAGCTGTATTTTGAATAGCAAAGAATACTGCTAGCAACGCGATTAATAACGCGATAATTAAAAAGAGTTGCATGTAATTCCCTCCTCCAGTTATCTTATTTTTATAGGAATCTTATATCAGTGGTGTTGGACTTTATTGTAAAGATTATAGCACTAATTAATTAAAATTTCGTAAAGAAATTCTAACTTTTATCACCTGATTCAACAAGCAGTAAGTCGAGCACCTTGTCAATCGGTCCTGCTCCCATGGTTATGAATAGATCTCCTGATCTTAAGATCTGCTTAACAGTATCAGCAACATCCTGATAGCCTGAAGCGAATGTAACATCGGGGTGGCATTCTGAGACAGCTCTGGCCAGGGTCTTGGAGTCAGCTGTCGTGTCATGTGATTCTCGGGCAGCATAAGTATGCGTAATAATCACTTTGTCAGCGGCCACAAAACAGCCTGCAAAATCAGCTAAAAGAGCTCTTGTCCTGGTATAGGTGTGTGGCTGAAAGGCCACTATCAAGCGTTGAGGCTTAATGCTGTCCCGGGCTGCCTGGAGAGTAGTGCTGATTTCTTTAGGGTGATGAGCGTAATCATCTACTAACAGAGCACCTTTAAAGCTGCCTCGCTTTTCAAAGCGGCGTCTGGTGCCTTTGTAGCGATATAAGGCTTTAGCAATAACTGATATATCTAATCCGAGTAAATGGCAGGCGGCCAGAACCGCCAGCGAATTGTAGACATTGTGTTCACCTGGTACCTGCAGCTCGACCTGCAGTACGGTATCCTGACCCAGGTGAGCAGTGTATTTGCTGCCGCCATGCTCAAATCTAACATTTTTGGCCTGCCAGTCGCAATGTTCATGCAAGCCAAAAGTAACTACGTTATTGTCTAATTCACTGATTATTCTTTTACTGTGCAGGTCATCGCCATTGATTATCAGGGTTCCACCTGGAACTATTTTTTCTGCAAATGCCTTAAAGGCTGCCGTAATATGATTAATATTTTTAAAATAATCTAAATGATCTCGGTCAATATTTAAGATGATACCGATAAACGGGTTGAGGTGAAGAAAGCTTTCAACATATTCACAGGCCTCGGTAAGCAGTATCTCACTGTCCCCGATATGGACATTACCAGCTATTAAAGATAACTCTCCACCGACCAGGGCAGTAGGATTAGCATGGCCATGGATTAAGGCGGTGGCCAGCATGGCAGTGGTTGTGGTTTTTCCGTGGCTACCGGCGACGGCAATACTCTTTCGGTAATCTCTGGTTAGCTCTCCCAGGAATTCTGCCCGCTCTAAAACAGGAACGCCGCTGGCCAGAGCGGCCACCAGTTCCGGATTATCTCTTTGGATAGCTGCTGTATAGACTACTTTATCTGGCCTGATTATCTCAATATGATCTGATTTCTGCTCTAAAAAAATCGTTGCTCCATTCTCAATCAGTCTCTCAGTCAGAGGGCTGAGCTTTAAATCACTGCCGCTTATCTGATGCCCGTTTTGCTGCATGATGGCAGCTAAGGCACTCATACTTATTCCGTCTATTCCGATAAAGTGTATTTTCAAGAGGTCAGCTCCTTGTGTATTTGTTTAACATGATCCTAAAACGGGTAATTAAAACATTGTAACCTTGCATTATATGTCAGGTACTCATATTTTAGCACATAAAAACGTGCAGACAACAGCTTCTGAATTTATAATATAGGTAGCAAGCGAAATTATTCGACATGTAAATGCTAGCTGGTAAAGAATAGAGGTGAAATAATGAAAAAAGTCAACAAAGAAGGAGCTGAAGTCAGGCAGCTATATCAGGCCCTGCTCAAATTAGAAAGTATTACTGAATGTGATGAGTTTCTCAGTGACCTATGCACGATTGCTGAAATCAATGCTTTAGCCCAGCGTTTAGAGGTGGCCAGGCTGCTAAAAGAGGGTTACACGTATGATGCTATTGAAAACACTACCGGAGCCAGTACGGCCACCATCAGCCGCATTAAAAGATTCCTATATCACGGAAATAATGGCTACAAAATAATTCTTCAAAGATTATCAGAGCAGAACTGAGATTCTAAGCCTGCCAGGCAGGGAACAGTTTTAGAAATAAAAAATACAGGAGAGTAAAATGGAATTTGATCTAAAAATGCCAAAACCAAACGCTAAGAAAATATCAGGTATAGTAATTGCAGTTGTTATCATTATTGCAGTTGTGGTGTTCATTTCCCGCTCGTTGGTAGTGATTCCCGCTAACACTGTGGGTATCCGATTTGCCCCCTTCAGCGGCGGTGTGCAGGACGAAATTCTGGAAGAAGGTATGAAAATAGTTATGCCCTGGGATTTAGTCTACAAAATCAGTACAGAGGTTCAGTCCAAAAGAATTGATAAGGTTTATGGCCAGACTAAAGATGCCCAGTTTTTAACAATTGCAATTGATGTCAAGTACAAGGTCGACAAGGCACTGGCTTTTGAAGTATTCAAAAACTTTAAAACCATGGATAATGTCGATAGGGACTTGATAATTCCAACTACTCAGCGGGCTGTAGAAGGGGTTACTACTCAGTATAATATTATTGAGATTCTGGGTAGCGAAAGAAATAGTGTTTACACAACCATTGAGAAGGACTTAAATGAAAGACTGCAGTCCAACGGGATCAGTCTGCATTCAATAACATTCCTGGATACCGATGCTGGTGAAGACATTGAACAGGCTATCAGAGCTGAAGCTGTGGCTAAAAAAGCA
Source organism: Bacillota bacterium (assembly GCA_028280325.1). Lineage (GTDB taxonomy): Bacteria > Bacillota > UBA994 > PWPR01 > PWPR01. Next base: position 622 of record JANQLZ010000119.1, on the reverse strand, counting down.
GTAGAAACAGCGGAGCAAAATCGAATGAAGGCCTTAAAAGATGCTGAGCGCCGCATAATTGAGGCCCAGGCAGAGGCAGAAGAGAAAAGAATTATTGCTGAATCAATTTCCGAGAATCCGGAGATTATTGAATTAGAGTGGATTAAAAAATGGAACGGAATATTGCCCGAGGTTATGTCCGGCGAGGGCGGTGGTTTTATTTTGGATCTTAATAAGGGAGAGTAAAATTTCCGTTCTTTCCACGGAGGCTCCAATTCGCACAATAACTGAACCGTTGCTGAACGATTGTAGGGCAATTGGTGGGCAGTAGGTTGGCAGTTGTTTGGCAATTGTATTAGGGGGCCAACAGAGGTTGCAACGATATGCACGTTGTGCGTGATATCTTTTTTCCTTGACTTAGCCTCAATTCTGGAAGCCACGTCAGGCCCCATTGTTTCGTCGTTTAGTTACAATAGCTGGAACGATAGCTGAACAATTGCAGGAGCAATAGCGTGAACGACTGTTTTCTGAGTTGCCGCAAAACTTCTTTGCCATGCAAAAAATCTGCGTCGAGAATATACTACCAGTATTATTCTGTCGCAGATTTTCTTTTTTCTTTGACTTATCCTCAATGAGGTCATGT
>JANQLZ010000047.1 GCA_028280325.1 Bacillota bacterium | reverse complement strand
GGTTCGCGACAAGAAAATTGAAGGAATAACAGATCTCAGGGATGAAAGTGACCGCGATGGCATCCGGGTGGTGATAGAGTTAAGGCGTGATACTGACGCTAATGTTTTACTAAATCGCCTGTACAAGAATAGTCAGCTGCAAGACTCTTTTGGGATTATTATGTTGGCCCTAATTAATAACGAACCCAAGGTTATGAGTTTGAAGCAAATGCTGAATCATTATATTGATCACCAGAAAGATGTAGTGAGAAGAAGAACTGAGTATTTGTTAAAAAAAGCTGAGGACAGAGCTCATATTTTGGAGGGCTATAGAATAGCTCTCGATAATATCGATGAAATTATTACACTAATCAAGGCTTCAAAAACAGCAGAAATAGCCAGAAAAGGTTTAATGGATAGATTCAGTTTGACCGAAATTCAGGCAAAAGCAATTTTAGATATGCGACTGCAGCGTTTAACAGGTTTAGAACGTGATAAGATAGAAGAAGAATATCTGGCATTATTAAAGGAAATAGCCCGGTTACAGTCCATTTTGAACAATGAACTGTTGCTGCTGCAAACCATAAAAGATGAAATGCTGGCTATAAAAGATAAGTTTGCTGATGATCGCAGAACAGAAATTGTGGCGGCTGAAGGCGAAATAGATGTTATTGACTTGATAGCTGAGGAAGATGTAGTAGTAACGATTACCCACAAAGGATACATTAAGAGACAATCCCTCAGTGAGTACAGCAGTCAAAGAAGAGGTGGTCGAGGACGAACTGGTTTTAAATCAAGTGATAAGGATTTCGTAGAGCAGTTATTTATCAGCACTACCCATCATCAGTTGCTGGTGTTTACGAACAGGGGAATAATGTACAGGATTCCAATCTACCAAATACCGGAGTCTGGCAGACATTCACGTGGTGTTTTAATTCAAAATATAACCGCCTTAAAACGTGGTGAAAGAATAATGGCTACTATGCCTATAAAGACTTTCGAAGATTACAAATATCTGTTGACTGCTTCTCGCAAAGGCTACATTAAAAGGACGCTTTGTAAAGAATACGAAAGTATGCGTTTGGGAGGCTTAATTGCAGTAAACCTGATGGATGGAGATGAGCTGATCGGCGTCAAGCTGACAAATGGAGATAATGATATTTTACTGGGAACCCACTCTGGAAAGGTAATCAGGTTTGCAGAGGATCAGGTCAGACCGATGGGCCGGGCTACCAGAGGGGTCAGTGGAATAATCCTGGAAGGTGATGATGCCGTTGTCGAAATGGATATTATCTCTGATAACTCTGCTGTTTTAAGTGTTACTTCAAATGGATATGGCAAGAGAACGGCAGCTTCAGAGTTCAGGCAGCAAAACAGATATGGAAAAGGCGTAATCTTAATGAAAACCTCTGAGTTGACAGGCCCGGTAGTTGGGTTCAAAGTAATTGAGGATGGCAATGATGTGATGATGATAACCGAAACTGGAATTATCATCAGAGTTAAAGTTGATGAAATACCTAAGTATGGAAGAAATACTCGTGGAGTTCGATTGCAAAACTTAGAGAACGATGATAAAATTGTAGCAATGGCTAGAATTGCCGTAGAAGAAACACAAAAATAAGGAGTGGGCTATGGGGTACAGAATAAAAGAGAATATTGACCTGAAAAAAATTATCTATGGTTATGATGAATTTATATTGAGTAGTCACCCTTTTGCGGATTTTGCTAAGGCTGCTGGAATAGACAAGGGCTATTTATCGGGTATTGTCAATGGTCGAATTGAACCTGGCATAAAAGCAGTCCGTAATATTTGCAATGTGCTGCAAATGAAGATAGATGATGTTTTTGATGTAGTTTTTTAAGTATTAGCATTTAACAGCAATTTTAATAATATTTCTTGCTGATAGCCGTTCCACGTGAAACGGGTATCAGCTTTTTATATTTATTTTAGTTAAACAACAAAAAAAGATTCTTTGTGTCACGTTTCGACTAATTAAGATTGAATTTTCGACAAAGATTTAACAAACAACTAAAAACGTTTCACGTGAAACAAAATAACTGTAGAATGTAATAGCTAATAATGTTATTCTAATGATATTACATAGAATATAACTTATTAAAAAACCCATACCCTCAACAATACTACTTGTGGGCTTAAGAATAGAAGATGCAATAGATGATAAGGAGTGTAAAGATGATAAAAATATTTGCTTTGGCAAATCAAAAAGGCGGCGTAGGTAAAACGACAACAGCTGTGAATCTTTCTGCTTGTTTGGCCAAAGAAGGAAAAAGAGTATTGTTAGTAGATATTGATCCACAAGGCAACTCTACAAGTGGTCTGGGAATCCAAAAACACAGTTTAAAATACTGCATCTACAATGTTTTAATTGATGATTATCCGCTGGAAATGGTAATTCAGCAGACTGAGACAAAAAATTTAGATATAGCACCGGCAACTCTAAACTTAGCAGGTGCAGAGATTGAGCTGGTCCCCATGTTTTCAAGGGAAAGCAAGCTAGACGATGCCTTATCATATGTTAAAGACATGTATGATTATATCTTAATTGACTGCCCGCCATCGCTGGGTTTATTGACATTTAATGCTTTTACGGCGGCAACAGATGTTTTGATACCCATTCAATGTGAGTTCTACGCTTTGGAAGGCCTGTCTCAATTGATGAACTCCATCAACCTGGCCCGTCAGTATTTAAATAAAGATTTGAATATTGGAGGGGTTGTGCTGACCATGTATGATAGTAGAACAAAACTATCTCAGGAAGTTGCTGAAGAAGTCAAAAAGCACTTTCCAGATAAGATATTCAGAACTATTATCCATAGAAATGTGCGTCTGAGTGAAGCCCCCAGTCATGGCAAACCGATAATTTCTTATGATATCAATAGCAGTGGGGCAATGGCATATAAAGATCTGGCTAAGGAGGTAATTGCTAATGAGTAATAAACATCGTAGTCTAGGTAAAGGGCTGGGGGCATTGCTGCCCAATAAGCCACTATATGAAAAAGCTGTATCAACTAATGAGATTGTTAAGAAACTCAATATCAGTGAGATTACTCCCAACTTTAATCAACCGCGGCGTGATTTTGATGAGCATAAACTGCATGAACTGGCAGAGTCGATTAAGGAACATGGTATTCTTCAGCCTATTATAGTCGTTCCAGATGGACTTAAGTACATGATTGTTGCCGGTGAACGAAGGTACCGGGCAGCTAAAATGGCTGGTTTAAAAGAAATGCCCTGCATTGTCAGGGAGCTCAGCAATACTAAAGTGCTGGAATTGGCTTTGATTGAGAATATTCAACGTGAAGATTTAATGCCTTTAGAAGAGGCTAGTGCCCTGCAAATGCTGACTGAGCAATTGTCAGTAAGTAAAACAGATTTGGCAAAACGGCTGGGTAAAAGCAGGTCCTATGTTTCAAACATGATTAGATTGCTGACTCTGCCCAGTGAGGTCCAATTGTTATTATCAGAGAATAAAATTTCTTATGGACATGCCAGAGCCCTGTTATCTTTGACCGATGTAGGAATAATGATTGATTTGGCTCAAGAAATTGAGGTGAAGAATCTAAGTGTCAGAGATATTGAAAAAATAGTCCGGAAAGTAAACCAGCAAACCTCAGTAACCCAAGTAGAAGAACGTAAAAAAACTCCTGATGAGGAATTGCGAGGATTAATAATTAAGGATTTTGAACATAGTTTAAAAAGCTTTTTAAAAACCCAGGTTCAGATCAAGGATTCTCCAAATGGGGGTCGCATAGTTATTGACTACTATAGCGATGCTGATTTAGAAAGAATAATGCAAATATTACATAGGTAGTGATGAAGCCACCTCTCGCTACCTGGAGTAGTAGATAATCAAAAACTGCACGGGTTTCGACACTCACTGCATCAATAATTGGGATAATTGCATATATGGCAAATGATTTTTGCAAATGACAGAATTAAAGAGCCAAGTATATGCTGGGTAATAATCAATAAATACACTATAGTTAAGGAAGAAAAAATGCTTAAAGGAAGTTTTATTAACGCTGCTCTAATTATTGCTGGTTCATTGATAGGGTTGGTTTTACAGAAAGGTATCCCTGAGAAAATCAAAAATACTCTGATGCAGGCTATGGCGTTGGCCGTTATCCTGGTAGGTTTGCAAATGGCAGTTAAAAGTGACAATATTTTGGTTGTCATTATCAGTTTAGCTGTTGGCGCTGTCTTAGGAGAGCTGCTTGACATTGAAGCAAGGCTAAAGTCATTGGGATTATTTATAGAATCAAAAGTTATACGCAATGGAAACGGTGGCTTTGCACAGGGCTTTGTTACCAGTAGCCTGGTGTATTGCGTTGGAGCAATGGCTATCATGGGAGCACTGCAAAGCGGCTTGGAGCATAATCATAGCACCTTAATGGCCAAAGGCATGATCGATGGTATTACCGCAATTGTCTTTACTTCAACCTTAGGGATTGGGGTTTTGTTTTCTGCTATACCGGTGTTTACCTATCAGAGCTCCATAACACTCCTGGCTGGTTTTTTAAACCAATTTCTTTCTCCAGAGATTATAACTGAAATGAGCTCAACTGGGGGTCTGTTGATAGCAGCTATAGGAATAAATATGTTAGGAATGACTGAAATAAAAATTGGAAACTTGCTGCCCGCAATATTTCTGCCGATTCTTGTTACTAAGCTAATCACTTTATAACAGGCTGTTCAGTTAGCTGATAAATCACTTGGAATAGCGAGTGCTGGACAGTTATATAAACTTCACTATACTTGTGATTATCCGTAAGCAGTTATAAGCGTGGTTTAATACTTGATGGGCAGAATTCTGCCTG
>JANQLZ010000040.1 GCA_028280325.1 Bacillota bacterium | reverse complement strand
CACCTGTATCCATCCCGAACACAGAAGTTAAGCCCCTCTGCGCCGATGGTACTTGGCCGGTCACGGCCTGGGAGAGTAGGTCGTTGCCATATTAAATTTAATCTCCTTACAGGTAACCCCTGTAAGGAGAGGTTTGCATCAGCAAATCTAAGCGTTCCGCAGTAGCTCAATGGTAGAGCATCCGGCTGTTAACCGGAGGGTTGTAGGTTCAAGTCCTACCTGCGGAGCCACTTTTATTTTAAAGGTTCTTTCCACGGACGCTTCCATAATTAATGCTGGCTCTGCGTTATACGCAAAAATTTTTCCATAGATATACTGCCTCGTATCATCCATGTGAAAAATTTTTGCTACGCCTTGATCCAGCATCAATTCTGTAAGCCTCGGCATAATGAAACTTTCAGGCGTTTAGTTTGGTCGTTGTACCGCTGCGCTTATTTTATTTTTACTTTGTAAAAATAAAATGGGTTATTTGTCGTTCTGCTTGACGGAAAAATTCCATAATCTTACGAATTAAATCTGCCCAAAGATATACTAGTTGTATTATCTTTGGGCAGATTTTTGCTACGCCTTGATCTGAACTCAATTCTGTGAGCCTGGACATAATGGTACTCTGAGGCATTTAGGTAAAACTAAAGGTTTGGGGTCACAAGGCTTTAATGTTTTAATAACTTTAAACTATTTGAGGTTTGCTTTTGTAACAAAGGTATTTTCATAGATATACTGCTTTGTATTATCCATGTGAAAAATTTTTGCTACTCCTTGATCCAGCATCAATTCTGTAAGCCTCGGCATAATGGTGGCTTTACGTCATTTATGTTGAAAAGCAACCGTAACGCATAACCCGGAGGTTAACAGTACCTTTAACAAAAATACAGCTAACTGAGAATCATAAAAATGATTTCAATCAAGGCACTAGAGAAAAAATCTTTGAGCACAATACAAGTGTATGTGTTTAGAGATTTTTTCTCGTATAACGAATTAAATGAAATAAGACATGTCTTTTTGAGGGAACTCCAACTATTTTAGAATTTGCGTATAAAAACAATCGCCCAACAACTGCCAAACTATTGCCCTACAATCGCCCCACAATTGTAAGATCACGCTTGCTGAAGGAGATTATAGTTCTCATAATCAAGTTGAGTATGATAGTATTTTGTATTATATTAAAAGCGCTATGGTTTATAGTGGCAGGATAAAGTTGATTAAGAGGAGAAAGAAAATGCTTGGCAAGAAAATAATGATTATAGGTTGTTGTGGAAGCGGCAAAAGTACTTTAGCTAAGCAGTTAGCAAAATGTATTGATTTACCGTTGATACATCTGGATAGTGAGTATTGGAAGCCTGGTTGGGAAAGACCTCCTAAAAATGAGTGGGAGAAAAGGGTTAAACATTTATGTACTGCAAGCAGCTGGGTTATGGATGGTAATTACTTCAGTACGCTGAGCATTCGTTTGGCTCATGCGGATACAGTTATTTTTTTAGATCTGAATAAATTCCTATGTACATACAGAGTTATCAAACGTGCCCTTTCCTCAAAGCAAAAGGTGCGTTCAGACATGGCTCAGGGCTGTGAGGAACGAATTGATATTGAGTTCATTCGCTTTGTCTGGAATTTTAATAAAACAATGCGCCCTCGTATCTATGAATTGCTGGAAAGCTATCCACAATTAAAAATCATTGTTTTGAGCAATAGTGAAGATATTAAAAGATTATTGAAATCTTTTGCTAACAATCAGTTGGTTGTAGATACTGACTCTTCTAAAATGATATAATAAAACATATTCAGTCTAGAAAAATTGGGGCTATGACCATGATTAAGGGAACTATATTTAATATTCAGCGGTACTCAGTTAATGATGGACCAGGCATCAGAACCACCGTTTTTTTGAAGGGGTGTCCCTTAACATGCTGGTGGTGCCACAATCCTGAAAGTCAGTCAGCAGATATTAGCTTAATTCGCTATCCGGAGCTGTGTATCAGTTGTGGACAGTGTAAACTGGTTTGTGAACATCCTGATCAGTGTCAACTTTGTGGTCAATGTGCCAGCGCATGTCCCACTGAGTCACGGCGGATGGTTGGTAAGCAAATTTCCGTTGATGAGCTCTATCAGGAAATCGCCAAGGATATCCTGTTTTATGAAGAGTCAGGCGGAGGGGTTACCTTCTCGGGTGGCGAGCCTCTGAGCCAGCCTGAATTCCTGATTGCAATATTAAAAAGGTGCCATGAAATGGGTATTCATACAGTAGTGGATACATCAGGCTTTGCCGATCCCAAAATCGTTAAAACAGTTGCTGAACACACAGATTTATGGCTTTACGATGTCAAGCATATGGATTCAGAGCAGCATCAGAAGCTGACCGGTGTTTCCAATAAAATTATACTGGAGAACCTTAAGCAGCTGATTAGTGACAATAGACAAGTTATTATAAGAGTACCTGTAATTCCAACCTGTAATGACAGTGAAGAAAATATCAGAGCATTGGCAGAATTTTTATTATCTCTGCCGCGATTAACGAATATTAATATATTGCAGTATCATAAACTGGCTGAAGATAAACATCAGCGATTTACCATGGATTACAGATTGCAAAATATCGAGGAACCCACTGAGGCTCAGATGAACAAGATTAAAAAAGTGTTAGAGAGATATGCTGAGAAAGTGACAATAGGAGGTTAAGCTATGAATGATCGAGTAAAAAGACTGCGCCAGCTCAGTTATGATGCCAAACCCACTATATCAGCTGAAAGAGCGGAGCTAATTACAGATTTTTATGTTGAAAACAACGGCAAGTACCCTGTTCCAATTATGCGGGCCAAAGCATTTTATCACCTTTGCCAGCACAAAGCTATTTACATTGGAGCAGATGAGCTGATTGTCGGGGAGCGAGGGCCCTATCCTAAGGCAGTTTCTACTTATCCGGAATTGACATGTCATACAATTGAAGACCTGAATATCCTGAACTCCCGCGATAAAACACCCTACATCGTTAACGAAGATACCAAAGATATTTATTGTGAAAAAATTATACCTTATTGGCAGGGACGATCGATGAGAGACCGGATATTCGTCGACCTTCCCCAGGAGTGGCAGGACTGCTATCAGGCAGGCATGTTTACAGAGTTTATGGAACAGCGTGCTCCTGGCCATACAGCGATGGACGGAAAGATTTATAACAAAGGTTTATTACAGTTTAAGCAGGAAATTGAAGAGGCAATTGCCAGTTTAGATTACCATAATGACCCTGAAGCAACAAACAAGTTGCATCAGCTTCAGGCAATGAGTATATCCTGTGATGCTGCTATTCTTTTTGCCAAACGCCATGCTGACCTGGCTGAGCAAATGGCCGCAAAGGAGAGCTGTGAACAGCGCCAGAATGAATTGCTGAGGATCGCAAAGGTCTGTAATCATGTTCCGGCATATGCTCCCCGTGATCTCTGGGAGGCCCTGCAAATGTATTGGTTTATTCATTTGGGCTGTATTACTGAACTGAATGGCTGGGACGCATTCAGCCCCGGCCACTTGGATCAGCATCTGAATCCCTTTTACCAAAAAGGCCTGGCCGATAATAGCTTAACTAAAGACAGAGCCAAAGAGCTGATAGCATGCTTTTGGATTAAGTTTAACAACCATCCCGCCCCCCCTAAGGTTGGAGTCACCGCCCAGGAAAGTGGTACCTACAATGATTTTACAAACATCAATATTGGTGGACTTGATTACCAGGGCCGTGATGGCGTTAATGATGTTTCCTATCTGCTGCTTGAGGTGGTTGAGGATATCCATCTGCTCCAGCCTGGCTGTAACATCCAGTTAAGCAGACTTAACAATGACCACTTTTTAAAAACTGCCTGTCGCGTTATCCGAAAAGGCTATGGGTATCCTTCGGTCTTTAATGCTGACGCAGTGGTCGCCGAGATGGTCAGAATGGGTAAGTCTATTGAGGATGCCCGCACCGGTGGGGTTAGCGGTTGTGTGGAAACGGGCTGCTTTGGCAAGGAGGCCTATGTACTGACCGGTTACCTGAATATACCCAAGATACTGGAGCTTACTTTGCACAATGGGATAGATTCCAAGAGTGGTAAGCGTATCGGTTTGGCTACCGGTGAAGTTGGTTTACTGCAGACCTACAGCCAGCTTTTTACTGCCTTTAAACAACAGCTGCATCATATTGTAAATATTAAGGTTAGAGGCAATCAGTATATTGAAAGAATGTTTGCCCGGCTTTACCCGGCAACCTTTATGTCAGTGATTATGGATGATTGCATTAAAAAGGGCAAAGATTACAATGACGGTGGCCCTCGTTATAATACTACCTTTATCCAGGGGGTGGGGATCGGCTCCATAACCGACAGTTTGTCGGCCATCAAAACCCATGTCTATGAGAAAAAGACTCTGGATTTAGCTAAGTTGGTTTCAATAATCGACAGTAACTTTGTCGGCAACGAGGCTGTTCGTCAAATGCTGTCCAACAAAACCCCACGGTACGGTAATGATAATGATCAGGCTGATACCATAATGCGAGAAGTATTTGAGGCTTTCTACACAGAAGTGGAAGGCAGGCCCAATACCAAAGGAGGCAAGTACCATATCGATATGCTTCCGACTACCTGTCATATCTATTTCGGTTCAGTAATGGGCGCCATGCCTGATGGCCGATTAGCCGGCGAACCACTTTCTGAAGGCATCTCTCCGGTACAGGGTGCTGATAGAAGCGGCCCAACTGCGGTTATAAAATCTGCCGGTAAAATGGACCATGTCAGAACAGGCGGTACACTGCTGAATATGAGCATCATGCCGGCTGTTGTAAAAGATGACCAGGGAATAACCAAACTGGCTCAGCTGATCAGGTCTTACTTTCGGATGGGTGCCCATCATGTGCAGTTTAATGTTGTCGATAAAGAGGTGCTGCGGGCTGCTCAGCAGTCTCCTGACCAATATCGCGATCTGTTGGTACGGGTCGCTGGTTACAGTGATTACTTCATAGACCTTGGAACAGATTTGCAGAATGAAATAATATCGCGAACATCCATTGAGCGTATGTAAGTGCATTTGCAGCTTATAAATGAATAATAATTCGTGTTTAATGCCAGGGTTTCACCAGGTTAATCTAGGGTAAAGGTAGCTTTGAACACACAGGCTGGTAGAAAAAAGAATAAAAAGAGATAACAATAAAATTTAAAAGTAAAACCTCACCTTTCGACATACAATAAACAAAAATTAAAGTATATTTTAAGAAAATGAATGCCATTCACAAAAAAATACCAATTAGAACCTTGAAACGACCAGTATTAAAATAATTTACACAAATATTCGTTTGTGTGTTAGGATGTATTTAACTCAGACGGATAAGCAGACTGTTCTAATAATAGAGCTAAATATATAATTAGCTGTTTTACCACTAAAATTAGGACAGAAAGTTTAGTAAGCTTACGCTATTTGTAAGCACCAATTTTGTTGTTCTAGCTCCAACAAATTTGTGCTAAACCAGTTGCTTTTCCGTCTGAATTTATTTATTTCCCGAATGATAAATGCTACGCAGTTATTATTGTTCGTTTTACAATTGACTTTTTCCTGTGTTCTGTTATAATTACGGAAATATACATGGGGGTGGGAAAAATGACTGCTGAGATGGTGTTAATATACGATTTTGGCGGGCAGACAGCCAAGCTGATTGCTCGAAGAGTTCGTGAACAACATGTCTATTGTGAGATTGTTCCTTATTTTATTAAAATTGAAGAAGTAAAAGCAAAAAATCCTCAGGCAATTATCTTTTCTGGAGGGCCTAACAGTATTTATGCTGATAAAGCACCTCGGATAGACATGGGGATTTTTGATCTAAATATACCCATTTTAGGAATCTGTTATGGCATGCAGTTAATGACTCATGAATTTGGAGGTATTGTCGCCCGTTCAGATAAAAGAGAATACGGGATGGCAGCTTTGCAGCTAGCCAGTGCAGATAAGATTTTTGAAAGTATTAATGATGGCACCATGTCCTGGATGAGCCATGGCGACAGCATAAAGCAGTTAGCACCGGGTTTTGAGTGTATCGCCAACACAGCTAACACCCCTTTTGCGGTAATCAGGCATATCAGCAAGCCTTTTTATGGAGTACAGTTCCACCCCGAAGTTCAGCATACTGAGCAGGGCGATCAGTTTATAGCCAACTTCTTGTTTAACATAGCGAAACTTAAAGCCGATTGGCGAATGGATTCATTTGTTGAAACCCAGGTTAGTGAGATAAAGGAGCTAGTCGGCAACAGGCAGGTAGTCTGCGCTTTGAGCGGCGGGGTCGATTCCTCGGTAGCAGCAGTGCTGGTTCATAAAGCTATTGGCGATCAACTGACATGTATTTTTGTCAACCATGGCTTACTGAGAAAAGATGAAGAGAAACAGGTAGTGGATACCTTCGAGAAAAATATGGGCTTAAAACTGGTCTATGTAGATGCCCAGGATCGCTTCCTCAGCAAATTGGCTAATGTAACTGATCCAGAGCGCAAACGTAAAATTATAGGAGAAGAATTTATCAGGGTATTTGAAGATGAGTCAAATAAACTGGGCCAGATAGATTTTCTGGTGCAGGGCACAATCTACCCCGACGTGATTGAAAGCGGCACAGCCACCGCAGCTAAAATAAAATCGCACCATAATGTTGGCGGCTTACCAGAGGATGTGCAGTTTCAGCTAATCGAGCCGTTGCGCGAACTGTTTAAAGACGAGGTTCGGGAAGTAGGTCGAGAGCTGGGTATTCCGGAAGAGATAGTGGGCAGACATCCTTTCCCTGGACCAGGACTGGCTATTCGCATAATAGGAGATATTACCCGCGAGAAATTA
>JANQLZ010000021.1 GCA_028280325.1 Bacillota bacterium | reverse complement strand
TCATACCCTTCATATATACATCAATATCATTAGCATATGCACAGTATAAAGTACCACCAGTTGCACCAATTACTGATACAGCATCGGTCATATAGTATAACTCTTCATTACCACCCATTATATCATCTCTAACGTAATTGTAACCACCAGTTATACCTTCGCCAACTTCAGCTGTACCTATAACAGCTGTTGTTGTCCCTGCTGCTTTTGAACCTCAAACGTGCGAAAGCGTATATCACGCATAAAGTGCATACTCGACTATGTAGAGTATCACTAACCGGTTCGTTCTTACCGTAATGCCGTTCTATTTGATCAAAGATTCCATTAGCCTCCCTTAAGCATTATCCCAAGGTTTTTTTAACTAACACTTCAGCCTCTATCTTGAAAACTCATAAAAAATATCCTATTAATAACTTATATATTTCTATATATTTCTGAATTATTGATCTCACTTTCTTAGTTGCCATAGAACTATTAACACTCTCTAGTTCTTTTAAATAATCTCAGCTATTTTATTTGATTTCTTTAATATAAAAGTTGGAATTGGATTTTCAAGTTCCCAAGTTATGCTTATAGGCTTAGAGCCTTTGTGTGAAACATAATTTGCTTTTCCTAAAAAATAAAACGGAGATGTAATGCTATTTTCCCTCTTGTTCTCTCTAACAAAAAACAAAACTTTTGTTCCATTTTTCCGCTGATTGATGTACCTCTGACCTGTTAAGGACATAGTAGAAGTTCTACTTTGAGATTGCCAGTGAAATAACTTTTCACTAATAGCGTAGTCTTGATAAAGAGTTGATTTAGTAAAGTCCTTCTCCGACTTATTTAGAGTAATAAAGAATATGTCAGTATTTTTCTCTTCTATATATTTAACTCCCTCCCTAAAAGCTTTCTTTTTGTTTTCAGTGTGAACTTCAAGAGCTGCTAAAATTTGGTCAACACTGTATTTTGAGTGTAACTCTAATGGGCAAGGATATCCTAATTCTATATCCTGTTCAATGAACTTAATATTATTAATATTAAACCTAAGTAGCTCTATTATCTCTCTGAAAACTAGAGAATTATTATCCCTTAACTTGTTTAAATAACTAACAATATCTCCTTGAGGTGATACCCCCCATACCGTATAGTGAAACATTAATAACATTATTCTACCTTCTTTAGTTAAGTTGCTTAGCGAATATGTATCTTGAGCTAAAAAATTAATCAAAAAGTTAAGTAATTTATAAGAGTTTATGTGAATCAACCTTTTGAATACGGGTTTTAATTGCTTTTCATCTATTTGCCCTACCTTAGGTATTATGTTTTCTTCTATACATAACTTATATAAACATGTATTCTTATACAATTGCCAAGGTTCTATCTCAAAATGGTTTATAAAATTGCTTACATCTAAGGGATTAGTTGTTTCATAATAATAATTACTAACCATTTTTTTCAGTTTTCTTACATTGATATAGGTGTTTTTTAGATTCTCAAGAATATAGTCTTTAGCCTTTCTCTCTAAATGGATAAAACATCCTTTTGGCAAAGTAGGAAAGTCTTTTTCGATTTCACTCTTAACATTGTTTTTAGTTTTACCAATGATACTCCTTAGTTTAGATGAATAACTAAACTGTTTGTTTGCCTGACCCACAAAATCTAAAACTGTTAAAATATCTTTATCTTCTGATATCCTTAATCCCCTTCCCAACTGTTGGATAAAGACAGTAGCAGATTCAGTTGGTCTTAAAAACAATACTGTATTCACATTAGGAATATCAACACCTTCATTATAAATGTCTACTACAAATATAAACTTAACATCACCCTTTTTTAATTTTTGCTGTGCTGTATTGCGATCATATCTTGATGAATCCGCATCCAGATTTATAGATCTGATGTTACTTTCATTAAAAAAATCACTCATAAACCTTGCATGCTCTTTGCTAACACAAAATCCAATGCCTTTAACTGAGTCTATATCAGTAATATACTGTATTAATGCTCTAACAATTAAATCCGCTCTAGCATCGTTTCCTGTGTACAGATTATTTAACTCACTAACCTCATACCTCCCCTTAGACCAAGATACTGTGTCTAAATCAACATTATCTGTTATGCCAAAATAATGAAAAGGACATAATAAACTTCTGTTAATTGCTTCATGTAGTCTTATTTCATAAGCAATTCTATTGTTAAAATATTGTAAAATATCAATTCCATCTGTTCTTTCTGGAGTAGCAGTTAAACCCACCAGAATATCAGGTTCAAAATAATTTAGTAGCTTATCATATGAATAGGCTGCTCCATGATGCGCTTCATCCAAAATAATATAGTCAAAATAGTCTTTTGGAAATTTTTTGTACTTATTATTATTGTTAAGTGTTTGAATTGAAGCAAAAATGTGACTATACTCTATGGGGCTATATTCACCAACCCAAAGATCTCCAAAATTTTGCTCCTTTAGAATAGATCTAAAAGTATTTCTACCTTGAACTAATATTTCTTTACGATGAGCCAGGTATAAAAACTTGCAGTTAGGATTATTTTTATAATACTCTTTGAAATCGAATGCAGATACAACCGTTTTACCAGTACCAGTAGCTGCAACTATTAAGTTCTTTGAAGACTTATAAATAGTTCTTTCTACTTCAAGAATATCTAATATTTCTTGCTGGTAGACATATGGTCTAATATTAAATAATAAAGGTAAATTATCTTCTATTATTTGAGCTTTACTTAATGATTTTTTTAGCATACTAACGTCGTCAATATTATCAGCGTTAAATAGCATAAAGTCATTTGCATTCCAGTAGGTCTCAAATGTAATTCTATACTTCTCTATAATTTCATCAGAAGTGTACTCAGATATTTTCAAATTCCATTCTGTACCTTCTGTAAGAGCTGCTTTTGATATATTTGAAGAACCTATATAGGCAGTACTAAAACCAGTATCTCTATGAAAGTAGTAGGCCTTGGCATGAAGTCTTGTTCTTTCAGTGTCGTATGATATTTTTACTTTTGTATTGGATAGTTGTGATAAAACTGTAATTGCTTTAAAATCAGAAGCTCCCATGTAAGACGTGGTAATAACTCTAAGTTGTTTTGTATTTGTATGCTCCTTTAAAGAATCCAGCAACAATCTTAAGCCACTAAACTTAATAAATGAAACCAACAAATCAATTCTATCTGCTGTAGCTATTTCTTTTTTTAGTTCACTAATAACTGTTGGCTCATTATGGGACCCTGTAAAAAGATTGCTCTCTGAAATTGAGGTAATAGGATAATATTTATTTCTATCAATGTTAAGAAACTGCTTACTAAAAATACCTTTTAGAATTTCGTAACTAGCAATTTTATACTTATTAAATTCATCATCATCAATTAGATTTGAAAATTGATCAATAATTGAGTTTGCTATTTTTACTTGAGTAAAAAGACCTTCTTTTGTGCTATTGTAATAGTTCAATCCTTTTTTAAATACAAAACTCAAATATGTAGCTAGAACATTATTAGCTTCTGAATAGTCTATCTCATCTGTTAAAACTTCAATGTTATTTATGTTAGCTTCAATAATCTCTAATATCTCTTCATTCATTACCTGCTCATATATACCTTTAATAAGCTTCATAATAATCTCCAGTTTTATTTATTAATTTAATATAAATTGGCCTTAATTTCTCTATTAGGTTGTTTACTTCCTTTAATTTTTCTTCTAAAATCTCTTGAACTACATAAAAGCTTTATTCCTTCTGCTACCAATACTTTGAGTTTCTCAAGTATTCGTGCTGTATGTATCTCTACATCTTAAAGAATTTGATAATATGCATTTGTAGCAATGTTATAATTATAATTCTCTAAAACAAATATACACTATTCAAAGATTCTTTTGATTAATTTAATAACTGATGATAATGTCCCAATATCTTCTCCATTGGTTCTGAGGTTGTTAATTTTATTGATATGAATTTACTAGATTATTTTTTTATCTTATTAATCCTTGTGTAAAATTGCTTAATTCTTGGTTTAGCAATTTTAGTTTTTTTCTTTTCATTTAGTTTATCAATTAAGTCTAGCTTGTCGTCATGAACTTCATCTATTAGTCTATAAAAGGCCTTTGATAAATCATACTCTTTACTAAAAAGCAACTCCTTTATAGCCTCTTTAAAACAAGTATATATGTATTGAACTACCCATATAAGAATTATAATTAAACATCCCAAAACAGTTATGGTAATTGCATCATTGAGATTATTTACATGATTGTATAACCAGTTATAAAAACTTGCCCATAACACAGTAAACAGAGCGCCTAATACTGCTGGAACAACTTTAAACTTTGGCTTAGCTTTTTCCATTTCATTTTTTGCCTCATTAACTAGTTTTCCTAATCTTCTAATAGAAAGATTAGTTTTTCTTAGATAATCACTTATTAGTAACTTATCTATACTCCTTAGCTCATCCAAAACAGCAGAGTCATTCCATCTTTTTCCTTTTGATATTAGGTTGTACTTACTTTTTATTATCTCCTTAGCCTTTTTATTAAAAAAATACAGTATTACACTTTCGAGTAAAACTACAATTATTAGTGTAACAGGTATTATTTTTACATTCATAAAAATCACTGAAAACAAAATTGTACATACAAAACCCAATCCTAAAATAATTGAAGGTAATTTGAATAAAAAAGGCATATCATTAAATACATGATTATATGCACCACAATGTTTTTTGTAGTAGCTAAAATATTTGTAATACATTTTGTTCTCCTTAATTTATTTATTACAAGTGTATACGGCTAATCAATAATAATATTATTTCCTATGCATGTAATCTAAGAGGCCCTGCCATTATAGTCCATCACTTTCCATATTACTTTTAGTAGTATTAATTGATCTTATTAAAACAACTCTTATGCTTGAGCAAAGCTTGTCTAATTTGTCACTCAGACACCTTAAGCCTGTAGTCTGTAGGCCACACTCAAATGTATTAATGTATGTTTTCAAGAAATTTGGTTGTAAAATTATTCACTTTAATATTTTCAATAATAATATCATTAATTGGAGGCACTAGATTAATTTCTTTTAGATCTTCAATTTCTACCCACTTGCATCCTGTGCATTCCGAAGTGTCATTTTGATCAAGCTCTGTTGGTGCTACAACATCTTTAGATTCATCCACTTCACATCTAAATACATGACTCAAAGCTCCTCGTGTACCATATCTATATCCATCTCTTAAAGGATTATACTCATATATGTATAACATCTCTTTTACAAAAACACTATATCCACTTTCCTCAAGGACCTCTCTAGCCACAGCATCTTTTAATGTTTCACCAACCTCAACTCCACCTCCAGGAATATTGTAATAAACTCCACCATCAAACTCATTTAACAGCACTTTATCGTTTTTAATTATTATAGCTCGTACATTCAGTCTATAATTACTCATCTCATCTAAACCCCCAAAAATATTCAACACTCAGCTAATGGAAGGACAAAATAGCTATCAAACTAGATTATAGTTTAAATATAGTAATAATCTTAGTTTATCTTTAACAGGTAATACTTATGACGTATTGGACAATTAATTTAAAAACGATATTTTATTGGTTCCTATTTGATTTATACCAACTAGTAAGCCACATACAAAAAATTAAAAAAATAGCCATTAATAAAACTAACATTACTTCCTTAAATTCTATAGTATTCTCATTCAAAGGCCAGTTCAAATATATTACTACTAATGGAACAATAACCATAATTCCAATAGGAGCACTTTGTGGCCTGCTAGGTACCAGTGGTGTTCTAAACCATTTGAATATTTTCTTTAACAATACATCACCCTCTTTAAATCTACTTGGTTCCCTTTGCTGACATTACTGATGTGAGCCAACATACTAGAACTAAAACAGTAATTGAACGAATCCAGAATACTAAGTCACTTAGATCAAAAGTGTTTTCTGTTAAAGGTATGTTACGCGCTATAGTTACACAAGTTACACCTACAATAATAAATAGTGGTGAAGTACTTTTTGACTTCTTAATTAGTGGTTTTTTTAGCCATGTGAAAAATTTTAACAGCATTTTTCCTCCTCAAAATTTTCATGGGATAATAACATTCCTATTGATTTATTTATACCCCTTATATAATTTATATTAACTAGAAACACAACTTTTAACATTATACAGTATTGAACTTGATTAATTAACAGCATAGTCAGAATTTATGTAAAGCGATGGTTATTCAACAAAAAACATCTCTTTTTGAAGTTAACATCCCCCCTGATGTAGGCTATACCTAACCCCACACCACTACTCCCGTGCTTGACCACTATTTAAGTAATATAAACTAAAAATCAATGCAAAAAAGCAGTTTTGGAACTACATCCAATACCGCTTTTCTAGTTTTTTATTGTTTATCTTAATTCTATTACAACAGAATGATAAGTCTGGTGGAGGAGGAATGTGACTAGATAAGTCCATAAACTAGCCAATTACTAGTAGTAAGTTTAAATTTGTTTTCTCTTAATTTTCCTTCAATCTCTCCAGCGTTTCAATTTTTTAAATTGCATAATCATATCTTTTTGTGCTGCCTCTTCATTTATATATACCCCAGCCTTAATTTCAAAAGGTATACATGATTCAATCATTTCTTCCATAGTTTCTTCTTTCT
Source organism: Bacillota bacterium (assembly GCA_028280325.1). Lineage (GTDB taxonomy): Bacteria > Bacillota > UBA994 > PWPR01 > PWPR01. The sequence goes on along the minus strand of JANQLZ010000021.1, from coordinate 84,954 downwards.
TAAATTTTCCTTCTTCAAAGCAATGGTGACAATAGTCATTATTTTTACTTCCGTCTAAATTAGTTCCCTTATCAGTTTCACTTCTAAGTGTCATTCTGCAACTTTGACATACAGTAGTATTTGACATATTAATTCCCTCTTTTCATTGTTTTTCAAATTATAACTTTTGAATACTGACTACTCTATGTCATGATTTTGATAGTTAATCATCATTTTTTGTAATTTTTCATATATTATATTGCTTATTCTATCAGGGCTAATTACTTTTAATTTTTCTCCAAATGATAATAAATATCCATATAACCAGTTATCCTCAGGAAAATTTATCTCAACAATGAAATTACCTTGTTCATCTGTTTTAATTTGATTTTCGTGAAACTCATCGTAAACGCGATAAGCGAAGCTTTTATCAATTTTTGCTATAATAGTAGTAGTTGATTGATGTGAATTTGAGGTTTGAACATAATCAGGGTCATATTCTGTTCTCTTAACAAAAATCTCCTCTGTACACTCAATACTTTTCATTCTATTTAATTTGAATATCCTATAATCTTCCGTTTTAATACAATAGCCAATTACATACCAGGTATTTGATTTATACATTAGTTTATATGGTTCTATTTTTCGTATTGATTTTTCACTGTTTCTATTATAGTAATTAAACTTTACGATTTTGCTTTTTAAAATAGAGTTTTTAATAATATTAAACATTAGTTTATCTTTATAGTCCCATGTAGATAAATCAATGTCCAACCAATCATTAACCTTTATTTTAAACAAACCACTCAGTTTTACTAATAACTCATCGTATTTTGACACATTAGACAATTTAATACTTTCAACTGCAAATAATAGCGCTTGTTTTTCTTCGTGGTTTAGTAATGTTTTATCCAGTGAAAAATTTTGCATTATTTTCATTCCACCATTTGCACCAGATATTCCGTAAATCGGAACTCCTGATTTTGCCAATGTTTCAACATCCCTGTAAATAGTACGTTCTGAAACCTCATACATTTTAGCAAACTCTTTGACTGTAATCTTGTCTCTATTAAGTAATTGAGTTAATATTCCAAATAATCTATCTATCTTCATACTTACCTCTTATTAATTTTAAATACTATTTTATCACAAAATGAGAAAGTAAAAGCAAGTTATATTGTTTTAAGCAAACTTTTTTAAACATATAAATATATTATTAGATATATCAAAAGGGAACTTTACAGGTGCAAAATCAAGGAAGCAAAAAACCCTCCCTTTACTACAGAAATAACAATATTTCCCTGTAGGGTAAGTTCCTTTTGAACTTGCAGAAATTCTTCTTTGAACTTATTGCTACACATAAGATAACTACATTGTATTTTTTCATCTTATGCCTCTTTCCTATTTTATAATCTATAAATAAGTTTAGGTGTTTTACTTCCCTTTGATATTAATGAATCTACTTCCTTATAAAAAGTTGCTCCTAATCTTAAATAAAACCCTCTTGCATCTGAACTAGTTATAATTGTAAATTCTGTGATACCTAGCTTTTTGCATTCTTCCAGAGCATGATTCCATAACATTCTTCCATAACCTTTTCCAATATACTTAGGTTCTATAAAGAGATATTCTAATGATACCTCATCATCATTTAGTAATAATCCATAAAAACCAATTACTTTCTCATTATCCTTTAAGATGTAAGTTGGATTATTTGTTATAAATTCTTCTGTAATTAAATATATTTCTTTGAATCTATCCATAAAATCTGAGCCATAGCCCCAGTAAGATTCTGATCTAATTTCCAGACTAGCTAATACTTCTATATCATCTGGTGATGCACTTACTATTGTGTTCATTTATTATCATCTCCTATAATAATGTAATACAACTTTCGCACTTCGTTAGCAAAAGAGGGTAAGCGCTACGCTTGTTTAAAAGGGTAAAATTAGACGATTTTCGTCAGTTTGTTAATCAATTTTAAACTTTTAACTTCTTAACCTTTTACACTCAACTCAACTGCGAAAGTTGAGTAATGTATTTAACTACATTTCTTACTGCTGTTGCGGAATTAAAATAGTCAGGCACTAAAAAAAGCATGATTCTTTAACTAATATTTTAGCATATTAATAATCTGTATTTAACTTATTTAGCTTCCCATTTATCCATAGGCCAAATAGTAAGCATTAGATTACAATTTTTTTAAAACCTCATCTATCTAAGTACTGATAATGTTAATTTTATTAAAATCTATTTAAGTATTGACTTAATTAGATTAGAAGTGATACAATCCATTTAAGTAATTACTTAAATAAAATAAGAGAGAGTTTAATATGAATAAGCTGATTGAAAGATTTAAAGCATTAGGTGACGAAACAAGGTTTAAGATATTTATACTGTTGGCCGAAAACCAGATATGTGTAAAAGGGATGGCTAACAAACTAGGTATTTCAGAATCGGCAGTATCTCAACACTTAAAGATACTAAGAAAAGCAGGATTAATAGCAGGTCAAAAAGTTGGATATTTTACTCACTATAATGTGCAAAAGGGAGTCTTAAAAGAGATACAAGGGGTTATAGGTGAATTGGCTAAGGATACCATAGACTTGCAAGATACTAAAGAAGAACTCAACTTCAGCAATTTTGATTGCACAAGAGTGTGTATAAAGAAAAGCGAAAGGTGCTCTAAGTAATGATCTATTTATATGCCTTAGCGACATTGGGTATTCTGATTTCTATTATTGCCAATAGGCAAAAAACGAGGAAAGCGTTAAAAACGGCCTGGAATCTTTTTATAAAAATGCTGCCTATGCTCCTTATAACACTATCAGTAGTTTCAATTGTTCTCTATTTCTTACCAGATTATGCTATTGCCAAATATTTAGGAACAAATGGCTTGCTTGTAGGAGTAATAATTGCTTCTGTTATAGGTGCAGTATCCCTTCTGCCCGGTTTTATTACTTTCCCCCTCTGTGGCCTTCTTTTGCAACAAGGGGTTAGCTTTACTGTGCTTGGAGCTTTTACAACCAGTTTAATGATGGTAGGAGTTGTAACTTATCCAATCGAAAAAAAATATTTCGGCATTAAATTAACTGTTATCAGAAATATAGCTGCCCTTGTAATTGCTGTAATTGTATCATTTGCCATAGGACTTATATATCAGGAGGTTTTATAGATGGCTAATAATAAGCAAAACACAAAAAAACAATCTAAAAAGCCCCTGATTATTCTACTTAGTTTCTATGCAGCTTTCATAGCTGTGTCTCTAATTTGGAATTTTCAGCCTGGAGTAAAAATAGGTGATAATTTTCTTTTCTTTTCCGTTGATATGTTTAAACTGTTTCCACCTGCCTTTATTTTAGTCGGATTATTCATGGTGTGGGTCGACAGAAAAACAGTAGAAAAGTTCTTCGGTGAGACATCAGGTTTTATGGGATACATTGCTGCCATTATTCTTGCCTGCACAACGCTTTATCCTTTCGTTGTGGTATTACCAATGGGTGCTGCCCTAAGTAAGAAAGGAGCAAGATTAAGTATTGTACTTACTTATCTTGGAGCTACCGCAATTTGCAGAATACCGATGACTATATTTGAAGCGAGTTATCTTGGTTTCAAATTTTCAATAATAAGGTATTTAGTGTCGCTTCCATTAATCGTAATATCATCAGTATTTATTGAGAAAATTGTTGGCAAAAACTATATGCAAGAAAACAATTTACTTGAATCAGAAGCTAGTTAAAACGAAAGTACTTAAGATAGAGATAAACACTCTCTGTGTGCATTATAAATTTACAATCAAACCATAGTACTTACATTATGTTTGTTTGAAAGTTTTATAGTGTGTTAACAGTGAGTGTTTTTGAACTCTCTAACTCAAGTATTACTGTTTGAAATGATTGTAAGGTTTGTTTAATAAGCTAATTTCAATATATGTTTATTTATAAAACATAACATTCTTTCAATACGAGCCCTTAGGCTGATTATACTTTTTTGAAAGTTTAACATAATAACTTGACAAAGATAGTCAATTGATCTAATTGCAAAACAAAAGTCTAGTTAATTTTCAATTATCTTAAAAAGTCAGTTGCTAATGGTCATTAACTAAAAGTTACAATAATGAGTTTCTAATTATGTAATTGGCTCAATTATATAAAAGGACAACTCATTAATTATATAGAATAATAAATAGAAGTAAAATGAAGGTAGCATACTTGTCCTTATAAACACATAATCAAAGGAGGAAGGAAAAATGTCAAAAAAAGATGCATTTAGTGAAAATCAACAAATTGCTGTGGATTTTTTAGAAAGCTGTGAGACTAAGAAAAGGTTAGCAGAAATCAATGATGCAATATGGTCTTATGCTGAATTAGGATTAGAGGAGTATAATACCGCAAACCTACTCATAAATTATTTGGAAAAGGAAGGATTCGAAGTTGAAAAAGGAGTAGCCGGAATGCCAACGGCCTTCGTTGCTTCTTTTACTAATGGTTCTGGACCAACTATTGGCATACTGGGTGAGTTAGATGCACTGCCAATGCTATCTCAAGAGGCAGGAAATCCTGCTCAAACACCGATTACGGATATAAAAGGTGCCATAGCGCCAGGACATGCTTGTACCCACAACACTATGGGTACTGCGGCTGCTGGTACGGTGGTCGCAGTTAAGAAAGCTATGGAAGACGGCGGATTTACAGGAACAATTAAAATGTTTGGTAGCCCTGCTGAAGAAACAGTAATTAGTCGTCCTTTCATGGTTCATGCTGGACTATTTGATGATGTAGATGTTGTAATCGATAACCATGGTGCAAGTACCTTTGGCACATCTTATGGAGTAAGCAGCAATACCAATTGGTCCTTCTCGGTCACCTTCAACGGAACAACAGCCCACTCTGCCAGTACCCCATGGGTCGGAAGATCAGCCTTAGATGCAGTTCAAATAATGAACACTAGTACCGAATACCTGCGAGAGCATTTACACTACACATCCAGAATGCATTATGTTACGACCGAAGGTGGAGAAGCTCCTAATGTAGTTCCGGATAGAGCTACTACCTGGTATTATGTAAGAAATTCTGATAAGCTAATTAAATCTGATTTCGAAAGAGTGCTAAATTGTGCAAAAGCAGCAGCCCTGGCCACCGATACTCAATTAGAAATTACCCCCTATACTGCAATCCATCAATGCTATAGAAATGAAACTTTAGCAAATATGATTCAGGAAAATATTAAAATGGTGGGAATGCCTGAGTGGACTGAGAAAGAGCAAGAGTTCATAAAAGAATTACAAAGAGCTGTAGGTGCCGAAGAAACAGGCCTTAACGATGATTCGTCAATTGAGGATAAGCCAAAAGAAGCAGCTTCGGTATTTGTAGGCGGAGGATCTTCTGATATAGGTGAGGTTTCTTTGGTTGTGCCTCTGGCAACTGTTCGTTTCCCAACTTCTGCCCCAGGAGCCATAGGCCATCACTGGACTACTACTGCAGTAACCGGTTCCACTATTGCTCATAAAGGTGTGGTAGCGGGAGCCCAAGTCATGGCAGTAAGTGCCATAGAACTATTGACTAACCCTGATAAAGTAACTGAGATTAAAGAAGATTTCAGAAAAATGCAGGAAGAGCATTTCTATAACTACAAGAATGATGGTAAGGCTTTAATACTGGATGAGAACGGGAAAGCCCAATTTGAATCTTATCTACCACTTATATTTAGTAAGGCAGGAAAATACGAATATGATCCTGAAAACGGAAAATTCTTTGTTCCGGAAGGCAAAGAAGTTGCTCCGCCGCTAGGATTCTTAAGTGAGCAAATGGCTAAGTATCGCCCTCAAATGTCTAAGCATTACAAGACGCCGGAATGGTACGATGGGCCAGAGATTATAACGGAATAAATTTTTAGGTTAAATTTAGAAGTTATTTTAAACAATAGTTGATTGCTAATAATGTAAACAAAAAGACTTTTCCTTTGGATGGAAAAGTCTTTTTTTATTGTGTAATCGTAATTGTAACACGCGAAGCTTAGTAAAGAGAATAGACACGAAGGACTGACGGAGGATGGGTTTTTTTTGCTTTATATTGACCTTAGAGCTAGTCTAAGGTTTATACTTAGGTCTAAAGTAACTTGTTGCACAACTGCACTATATTTTGTGAGGAGTATAATATTGAGAAAAAGAAAAGGGTTAAGGACTTTATTAATAATAGCTGTATTGGTAATGCTGTGTATGGGTTTTGTGCTTATAAGAGCAAAAAGCTATAAGACAGAGCAGGTAAGCATAAGCACTCAAGACTCGGAATTGAACTGTTTGGTTTTGACACCTAATGGATACAAAGATTATGCGGGTCTGATATTATTCGTTCATGGAGATGGACCGGTTGACGCAACTGCAAACAAATATTATGAGCCTATTTGGCAGATGTTTGCTAAGCAAGGATATGCAATGATTTCGTGGGATAAGCCGGGAGTTAATGAATCTAAAGGAAACTGGCTTGACCAAACCATGCAAGACAGAGCAGACGAGGTGGCTTTAGTAATCGACTGGGCTAGACAGCAGCAAAAATTTAATGAGATTAAGATTGGTTTGTGGGGTACAAGCCAAGCAGGCTGGGTTATTCCTAAAGTAGTTGCTATGAGAGATATTGACTTTACAATATTGTTATCTCCAGCTATTAATTGGCTACGGCAAGGAAAGTATAATACAATCGAATATCATAGAGCCAATGGTGCTACTGAAGAAGAGATTACAGCTGAAATAGAAGGCTGGGATGAAGAGCTAAAGCTGCTTGAAGATGATATAAGCTATGAAGAGTATATCAAGCTAACAACGGAAGAAAAGCCGATGGAGCAAGACAGATGGAGCTTTGTTAAGTCTAACTATATGGCTGACGCTATGCAGGAACTTAGGAACTTTGAAACACCCGTACTGCTGATATTAGGGGGAAGGGATATTAACGTAGATTCTAGGGAAACACGTATGGTATATGAGCAGGAAGTTGAAGCAGACATTTTAAAAGTCGCTTGGTTTGAAGACAGCGCTCATAATATGATTAACTATGAGAAAGTGGACACAGATATTAAAGCATTATTGACTTGGATATTTTCACCTAGCAATCTGTTTGACGATGGGTTTTTAGACGAGATGGAGGCGTTTATTAAAGAGAAAAAGGGCTAAGTTAGAGAACTAAAAAAATATGTACTTAAAACCTGCATGATATGTGGGTCTTTTTGTATACGCTCCTCCCCCCCCCCCCCACGTTAGGCGTGGGATTTAAAGAACTTTTAAAATCATATCTGTGCTGCAAACCCAACCAGCTGCATCAGGCAATTATCTCATGTAATAAATGTTATTCAGTTGGTTGCAAAAATGCTATAAGATGATATAATACAGCTACATCTTGGTAGATGTAATACCAGGATATTAACAAAAGTTGAGAGTGATATATCATGGCACGTTCGCAGGGAACAAAAATGCTGGTGCAAAACAGGCGCGCCCGGCACAATTATAAAATACTGGATACCTACGAGGCCGGCATCGCCTTGCAGGGTACCGAAGTTAAGTCGATTCGCAACGGCAAGGCAAATATTGCCGACGCCTATGCCCGTATAAAAAACGGGGAATGCATCCTAAACAATATGCATATCAGCCCCTATGATCAGGGCAACCAATTTAATCACGAACCGGTAAGGCCCAGGCGTTTATTGCTGAATAAGCGGGAAATAAAGCGCCTGTTCAGCGAAACCCAGCTCAAAGGCAATACCTTAATCCCGCTGAAACTCTACCTGAAAGACGGCTGGGTAAAAGTGGAGCTGGCGGTAGCCCAGGGTAAACACCTGCACGACAAGCGCCACGATATTGCCAAACGCGACGCCGAACGGCGGGCCAAACAGGCTGAGCGCAGAAGAAGGTAGAATTATCTGTTTACAGCAAACGCAGGCTAATGCCTGGAAGTTGCCTAATACTCTTAGTTATAATACTTTTCCAGCAGTTACATTTGACATAGGTTGAGAATATGTTAACATATATACACCACAAACAAGGGGGCGCAATGGTTTCGACGGGAGTGGAGTAGGCTTGAGTAGCGTGTCGGGAATTATGCAACCCGTAAAACATAAACAATTAAACACAAACGCTAACAATCAAAAATTAGCATTCGCAGCCTAACAAAAGTTTAGGCGGCCATCCGCCCGTTTCTCTCCTGTGGAAGCGGTTCCGGGTGTCATAATAAGCAGGATACCATTTAGCAGACGCCGGTATGCTTAATAGGGAAATAAACCGGCTCGCCCGCGGGTTATTCAGTTTCCGGAAGATCCCAAAGGCTAAAAACTAATACGGAAACTACACACGTAGAATCTCTTGTAGACTTGCTTGCGGACAGGGGTTCGATTCCCCTCGCTTCCACCATAAAGTAACGACTCTATCTAACGGATGGGGTCGTTTATTAATTTACGGATAGTATCGAATCCCTGTCCGGAGGGGGTAAATAGGGGGAGAGGCTCCCCCTATTCAGAGGTGAGCGTAGCTCACCTGATCACCTTACCGAGGGGTGAACAGGAACGATAGTTCCGCCAGTAGGGGGCAGAGCCTCATATGGAATCAGCTTTAGCTGATGGACAGGGGTTCGATTCCCCTCGCTTCCACCACAAGTAAAGGCTTAGCCAAATGGCGGGCCTTTTTGTATATTCGAAGAGTGTAAGTAAGAACTCGCGTCCGGAGGGGGTAAATAGGGGAGTGGCACCCCTATTTAGAGGTGAGCGTAACTCACCAGATCACCTTGCCAAGGGGTGACAGCAGCCCTAGCTGCGCCAGAGGGGACTGGAAGTCCACATGGGGAGCGGCAGCGACGGACTGTGGGTTCTATTCGTAGCTTTTATCAATCCTGCAATATAATTGATGTTTCTGTTAATTCGATAGCCCCAGCAGAATCTTCCTCTATTCTGCTACCACTAATGTCAGGTTTTCTGCAAAATAGGCAATCCGGAGCCTGCCTTGGCAGACCCCGGACTATGCTAAGCGAAACCACAGTTATAAACCAGTATAAGTTGAGAGTTGGTTGTACTAAATTTATGACTTTGTTCGATGCTTCCTGACAGTTTCAGCGCCGCTGTTGCGCATCATCTGTGAGGCTTCGTCCACCCGCCCTTCATCTGTATGTACGAAAGCGAGTATTTTACCTTCTCTTAAAGCGTTTTCATATCTGCGGCCTTCGGCGCCAGTTATACCCCAGCTGCTCAGCCCCCCGATAATACCACCGGTAGTAACCCCGGTTAACAGGGCTGAAACCGGTCCGGCAGCTAAGAGCGGCCCTATACCTGGCACCGCCAGTGCGCTGGCTCCCAACGCTATTCCGGCAATGCCGCCAACAATGCCGCCTGTTGCTGCTCCGGCAGACATTGATCTTCCTCTCTCGAAATCTGAGCTATGGCCTTCAGGAGAAGTTACAATAGATATCTCTTCATCGTAGCCAGCTCCTCGTAATTGACCAACCGCAGCCTCAGCTGCTGATTTGCTGTTAAAAATTCCGACAACTGTTCTCATTAACACACCTCCTGTAAAATCGCTTTTATTGTTCCCGAAATATGTATCAATCATACGAAAATATTTATTGACTTACGCCTGGTATTGTGTTCAAATACTCTTATGAAATATAGAGGTTGAAGGAGTTCCACTATGGTTAATCAAGAGAATTCGAGAGCAGCTGTTCAGAAACTTCCCTGGGCCGAAATCATTAAGTTCTACATCCCGCTGGCTGCAGCTGCTATGATCATGCTGGGCAGTGTCAATGTAGTCAACTCTGCATTAAGCCGTACCCCTAACCCCCAAATTGCTCTGGCGGCATTTGCTATTGCCTATAGCTATGCTGAGATGGTATCAGCACCCTGTTTTTCAGGGATGAATATGATGATAACCCTGGGCCGGGATCGAGTTTATTTTTTAGCTACCTTTAAATTCATGCTAAAGGTGACCGGTGTGGCAATTATTGTCATTGGCCTGCTGGCTTTCACTCCGATTGGCAGATTTGTGGCTTTATACCTGGGTGGGGCCTCTATTGACCTGTTCAATGATATTCAAGTTGTCTGGCGCTGGGCCCTGATTGTGCCGGTGATTTTTTTGGTGATGTCTGTCAGCAGGTCTGTACTGTTAACCGAACGGGCGACCTCCCATATTGCTATAGCCCGTACTATCAGATTAATTGTCATGCTGGCTTTGGCCTCGTTTTTACCCAGGTTAAATTCCCTGTCAGGGGCAACAATCGGTACATTGATTATAATCTGCGGAATGGGCACAGAGTCTTTGATAGCTACCATACCAGCAATTCGAATGTTCAAAAAATGGCCGACAGAACCGACAGCAGATATCCCCAAAAAGGATTATCCACCGACCCAAAAGGCGGCATTTAAATTTCTTTCACCCTTAATGATAACCTCGCTGATGTGGGGAGTAACCAAGCCTATTCTGTTCGCCGGCTTAGCCCGAATGAATAACCCTGAACTGACTATTGCCACTTACCGGGTGGCCAGCACCTTTATCTGGCTGTTTATGGGTTTCATTGAGGACAATGTTAAGCAGGTGACAGTGGCATTCTTACGTAATACTGCTAACAGCAAAATCATCATTAAATTCTCGGTTATTGTCAGTTTGACTGTAGTCGGAATAATTATTCTGACAGCTGTAACGCCTTTCGGCGAGTGGGTCATTACCAATGTTATTGGGGTTGATAAAACTATTGCGATGGGCTGTTTAGCTCCGATTTTAGTATTATCTGTCTATCCGATCATTTTAACTGTACAGGAACATTTTCAGGCCAGGCTACTGATCAAAGGGGATACAAAGCCCATCGGCTTTGCCAAGGTGATGAATATCGCTGCTATGGGTATTACCGTATTTGCAATCGCTGTTGTCGCCCCCAACACCGGTCCCATGGCCGGAGCTATAGCCTTAACTGCAGGAATGGCGGTTGATGCCCTGCTAATCAGATACTTTGCCCTTAAGTTTCGGGCTTAAGTGCTTGACAACTGAACCAGATTGGCATATAATGCAGAACTAATTAAACGATGTGCTAAAGCAGATCGTTACCTTATAAGCATATAATAAAAAGAGGTTGGCGAGAATCTGCTTGTCAACATCGATGGCAATGAAGGGAATCAGTAGGCACCCATGAAATCCAGAGAAGAGATCCACGGCTGAGAGGTCTCTGTTCCGCTGGCTGCTGAACCCGTCCCCGAGCTACTGAACTGAAACAGAGTAAGTTTGGTCGGTTAAAACCGTTATCTTTATCAAGTGCCCAGCACTAAATGGATTAGTGCTCGGAATAAGAGTGGTACCGCGAAAATAAGCCCTTCGTCTCTTTGTAGATGAGGGCTTAAATTTTTTTGGAGGTACGATGATGAGTAACAAAAAGCAGGCATTCGTAAAAGAGATTACCCCGATGGAAGAGGACTTTGCCCGTTGGTATACCGATGTAATTACCAAAACTGAAATGGTAGACTACGCCCCGGTTAAAGGCTTTATGGTTATCCGTCCCTACGGCTATGCTATCTGGGAATATATCGTACAGCATTTAGACCGCCAGTTGAAAGAAACAGGTCATCAGAACCTGTACTTTCCACTGCTGATTCCTGAAAGTTTACTGAACAAAGAGGCCGAGCATATTGAGGGCTTTGCTCCAGAGGTGGCCTGGGTAACCCATGGTGGGAATAAGGAGCTGTCTGAAAGGCTGTGTATTCGGCCGACCTCTGAAGCCATTATCTGCTCAATGTATGCCAAATGGCTTAAATCATACCGCGACCTGCCTTACCTGTACAATCAGTGGTGCAATGTAGTCCGCTGGGAAAAAACAACCCGCCCGTTTTTAAGAACAGCTGAATTTCTCTGGCAGGAAGGCCACACCCTTCATGTCGGTCGAGGAGAGGCTGAAGCAGAGACACGTTTAATCTTAGATATCTATCGCCAACTGGCTGAACAGCTATTGGCCATACCGGTTGTAGCCGGCCAAAAATCTGAAAAAGAGAAATTTGCCGGTGCAGAGTGTACCTATACGATCGAGGCCCTGATGCATGACGGCAAAGCTCTGCAGGCCGGAACCTCTCATTTTTTGGGACAGCATTTTACCGAAGCCTTTAACATTTGTTACTCAAATATTGATGGCGACTTAGTTAACCCGTATCACACCTCCTGGGGGGTTACCACCCGCTTAATTGGTGCGGTAATTATGGTACATGGAGATAACCGGGGCTTGGTTCTGCCCCCGGCTATTGCCCCAGTTCAGGCCGTGATTATACCCATTGCCGCTCATAAAAACCCAGCTGTACTCACGGCGGCCCGGGAGTTGGAAAAAGCGCTGCGTCCGCACCTCAGAGTAAAGCTGGATGATGATTCGGGATTCTCTCCCGGGTATAAGTTTAACAAATGGGAAATGAAAGGGGTGCCATTGCGCCTGGAACTGGGACCACGGGATTTGAAGAAAAAATCCATCACCGTTTGTCGAAGAGACACCTTGGCCAAGATAGAGTTAGGCATTGAAGAATCTGCAGCAGCCCTGCCTCAACTGCTGACAAAAATTCAAAATAATATGCTAAACAAGGCCCTTAAAAGGCGTGAAAGCAATACCTATACAGTAAGTTCATTAACTGAGCTTCAGGAAAAGCTATCAGATGGAAATGGACTGGCAAAAGCTATGTGGTGCGGCTGCCGGGACTGCGAAGATTTAATTAAGGACAGAACCGGCGCAACTATTCGCTGTATTCCTTTTGATCAGGAAAACCTGGGTAATGGCTGCCACTTCTGCGAAAAACCGGCCCGGCATATGGTTTATATCGCCAAAGCCTATTAAGTAGGACTCACTGAACAATTCAAAAAGCCTGTAGTTATATTGCTTTTAAAGCTTTTTGAACTTGACAGGTGCAACATGCTTTAAATCATGAAAAAACCTTGCACCTGTCAAGTTGACGTTTTGCAAAACGCCACTGTTCAGACGCCGATAATTCCGGCTAAAATGGCTTAGTTAAGCCTAAGAGCTCTGCTCGTTACTGATTGAATTCTAGCGATTCATTCAGTAAGCCCTAATTATAGTCTCAGATATTTTAATAGTGTATTAAAAGGGCTCCTCATTTAATTTGAGTGAGCCCTTTGTTTATTTTCTGATGCTGCATATAAAATGAGCGGTATAGTAGTTCGGTTGGTGTACTTGAAACTTAGCTGCTGGCCACCAGCTTTTCTTTAACTATTGCTTCATTGGCAGCCAAATCTTTCAGTTCGGTTCTGATGCGTCTGGCCAGGAGTGCTGTTAACGCAAATGACAGCACATTGGCAATGGGCTGACATAATAAAACCCCTTCAAGCCCAAACAAAGCGGGTAAAATGAGTATTGCCGGAATTAGAAAAATCCCCTGTCTGGCTGTGGATAGGACCAGCGCCTCTTTGGCCTTGCCAAAAGCCATAAAAGCACTGTTATAGATAACCGTAAAGCCAAAGGTCGGAAATATTAAACTGTAATAGCGCAGCAGCTTAGTCCCGATAGTTAAAACATTGGGATCTGAAGAAAAAACCGAGATAATTGGGGTGGCCCCCACTGCATAAATTACAGCCATCACTACACTGTAAATCGTCGTCCAACGCACCGACACTGCGATAGTTTCCTGAACCCGCTGATACTGTTTAGCCCCGTAATTAAACCCGGCCAAAGGTTGAAAGCCCTGTGAAAAGCCAAAAATTACGTAAAAGGCTATCATAAATATGCGACTGGTCACCCCGATAGCAGCCACTGCTGAATCGCCATAGGCTACTGCTGCCGAGTTCATCATACCCATCGACACACTAGCCAGACCCTGCCTGAGTAAAGTTGGGAGACCGATTTTTAAGATCTCACCGTAAATCTCTCCGGAAAAAACAAAGTTGCGCAGACGAAACTCCACAAAACTTTTTTTCAGCAAATAATAGCCCAGCAAAGTACCAAAAGATATCATTTGAGAAATTACCGTAGCTAAGGCCGCTCCCTTTACTCCCATATCCAGCGCAAAGATAAAAATAGGATCTAAGATGATATTGAGGACGGCCCCCAGCATGATCCCGATCATACTCATTTTTGCGCTTCCTTCGGCCCGAAGCATATTATTAAGGGTCATGTTGCCCATAGTAAAAACTGATCCACTAATGATAAACAAGCCATATTCCTTAGCGTAAGGCAAGATCGTCGGAGATGCCCCAAACAGGGACAGCAACCTATCCAGATAGTTTAGACCAAAGACAGTGAACAGTCCGGCAAAAAAGATACTTGATAAAAACGCTACTATCACTGTCTGGCTGGCTCGTTGCACATTTTTCTGACCCAGCAGCCTGGAGATATACGAGGCGGCACCGGTACCAAAGGTCATGCCGAAAGCAGAGATCAGCATAAAGAAAGGAAAAACTACAGTTACAGCACCCAAAGCCTCGGTTCCCAAGCTGGAAACAAATAAGGTATCGACAATATTGTAGATGGCGCTGACCATCATACCCATGATTGCCGGGATTGATAAGGTTACTAAGGCCTTAGATATTTTCTCTTTACCGAGCATTTCTGCCCGTTTCTCTTTATTCATATGCCTTCCCCCTTCTATTTGAAAACACTTGCATGCTGTTTATTATATTGAACATTGTTCATTATGTCAAGACTAAATAGGCAATGTTTACAGTATAGGTTAAATAAGTTTAGCTTAATCAACCTGAATATGATAAAAAAAGGACTAACTCATAATAGTTTTACTGTCTATTTTGAGTCAATCCTATAAAAAATTGCAATTGTATATTGCTCTTGTTATCAGTACATTGTTATCCAGCCTATTGTCGGTCTTGCAATATCAACTCCAGGGCAGCTTGCGGATTACATATTATATCGGGATTGGTGCCCCATTCAGCGTTGGCCTGACCATCAGAATTTAAGCCTAAAGCCAGCGGCAGGCTAAGCATTAAACGGCTATGGGGCAGTTGATAAAATACCGGGTCAAAGCCGATCCCATCCCCCTTGGTTCTTTCACCAACTATAGTAGCAAATCCGGTAGACTTGCACCAGGCCGCTAATGTTTCGGCAGAAGAGTACACCTCCTGGTCAACCAGCAAATAAACCTGCCCTTTAAAGCTGTTGGGACAGGGCTCAATCTGATATGCTACGTTAAAATAGGATTTAAACTCAGTGAACAGTTCGGGTGGATAATCGAGTCCGTCCGGCAGGGTTGCCAGCGGCTGTAAGATATCCTTACTTGGTATATGTACACTTGGAATATAATCATTGATTAAACATCCACCCTTTAAAACAAAGGTGAATTCAGCTGTTAAAGGTGCAGAAATTAAAGGCTGGATAAGATAAAGTATCTGAGCCGCATTACCTCCCTGGTTGCCTCTGATGTCTATAATGACTTTGGAGGCTGACCCATGATCAAGCAGGTATTTCTTAAGATCTTCACCTGCTTTGGAGCTTAGTTTAAAGCGAGGTATTTGCAAATAGACAGCTCCATGCTGATTGTATTCTTTAACAATAAAACCTGAAGTTTCAGCCGCAGAATCATTTGCTGCCGACTTGGGAATAAGTTTCATCCAATACTGATAATCGGGCAGGGCTGCTGCTAATTTTCGAGACCAGGCTTGATAACCGATGTTCTCATACATATCCTTTAATCCGGTAATATAGTGGGGAGATACAATAGCCAGGTGTGAGTCCTGCAGCTGGGCTAAGATGCTTTTCAGCTTAAAATAATACTCCTGGTCGTCTGAAGTATTGGCAATCTGCTGAATGTACTGCTGCTGATTAGCCAGCCAATCTACACCAGACTGCCTCTTTTTTACTTGAAAAAATGGGTAGTTTTCCTGCATCACTTGATACAGACTGAGGAATTCTAAGGTTTTTTGGACGGGAGTAAGCACATCATCACCTCTGAAAAATTTTAAATATAAGTTTACTTATAATTATATCGGTTTCAAATGTTTCGTCAATTTCTAACATAAAACCAGGCAATATCTGCAAATTGATCTCCCTCAAACAGTTTTATTCTTGGTTTTTTTATGCTTCTGGCTGTGGCTAGTTTTCTTGCCAGTCTTAAGTATTTTTTATACTCGTGTTTTCTACTGATAAACTGAATTGATCGGGCCAAGCCGGATTTTTTCCTGCTCAGGTCTATACCCAATTTCATAATTACGTTCTGCTCATTTTTATTGGTCCAGGCCCCGGTTGCAGGGTTCAGGACATAGTCTGTTAAAAACAAATGGGCATTATCAGCAACAAATTCTATAGCATTAATTAAAAAGTTAAAGGTTGCTTTATCGATATGGTAATGAAAATTGAGTCTGACCCAACCCGGCTTCAGAGATTCCAGCCCTACCCGGGTGACCTCGACATACCTGGCAGCTCTTTCCCGATCAATACCCAATAAGCAATGTCCATAAGGGCCAGCGCAGGCGCACCCGGCTCGGGTCTGTATTCCAAATAAATCGTTCAGTAGTTTTGTAATAAACTTGTGGTGTAAAAAGGCCTCTTTGTACTTGACATTAAAGGAGAGAATTGCCAGTTTATCAGTTGCTGTGTCCGGACCAATTAGCACAATATTGGGATTGCTCTGTAGCCTGTTAAGGGCTTGCTCCAGGTAGCTGCACTCAATTTTTTTTATTAAATCTGAGCCAATTTTTTCTTTAATCTCCAGAGCCAGAGCTGATTTTATGAGCTGCAATATACCGGGAGTGCCGGCGTCTTCACGTTCCTCAATGTTATCTGAAAAATAGTAGCTGGTTTTGTTGACATATTTAACAGTGCCACCACCAGCACAGGTTGGAGAGATTGACTTGTCGTAAACAGATTTCCTGAGTATTAAAAGCCCGGCGGAGCCTGGCCCGCCAACAAACTTATGTGTCGAAAGATAAATACCATCGAAATAGCTGGCAGGACCCTGCGCCACATTTATCTCAACATAAGCACCACTGGCCGCATAATCAAAAAAAACTAAGCCGTCGTGTTCGTGCATTAATTCTGCAATCTGATAAACTGGGGTAATAATACCTGTTACATTGGAGGCCGCAGAAAATGAGCCGATTTTCTGGCGGCCCTGGTATTTTTCTGAATGTAACAGGCCAGACAGGTGATCAAGGTCAAAGCGCCCCTGTTCATTTAGCCTAACCCTGACAACTTCACAAAAACCTTCCCACCACATCAGCTCATTGGAGTGATGCTCGTAGGAGGTGATAAAAACTACCGGCCTTTTACTAGCCATCAGGTTTTCAATATTTTGGAGTTTATTGAGATAACCTGAAAACCCCTGCGCTCCCAGTGTTCTCTTAATATCATTTTTTAGTTTTTTATTCATTGGAGCTTCATATATTCCCAAAATACACAGTAATTTATGTACGGCCCCGGTGACACCATTGCCAATTGGTAAAACAGCATAGTTATCATCAGCGCCAACATATCGTAATATCTTTCTTTTAGCCTGACGATAATATGCTGTGGTCAACAATCCGGTATAGCTGTCTAAGGTATGGGTATTGGCATAGGTTTCCTTAATGATGTTCAGCTTGTCTTCAATCGGGGTAGCTGCCTGACCAGATGCAGTGTAATCGGCATAAGTAATAATTCTTTTGCCATATGGGCCCTGCATAACTGTGTTTCTGCCGATAATTGATTTTCTTAGTTCTTTAATGTTCATACAGCTTTACCCCTTACCTTAATATATTCAATGAATTTTCTATTATGTAATTTGAGGGATTCGTGGGCACGTACAATTAGTAAAGTTTTCAGCTAAGCATGTCACGGGATTAAACTTTTATATAGGGGGATTATACATTTATCAGCATACCATCTTGAGGTAATTAATAAGTGAAGATACAGTTAAGATCGCAAAAAATCTTTGACGGTTGTAAATATATTTATTACTGAAAAAAGCAAACATATGTTTGCTTTTTTATGGTATACTAGAAAAGGGTGATAACTGTGAATGTGATGGAAAAGCTTAAAATATTAGCAGATGCTGCCAAGTATGATGTGTCCTGTGTTTCCAGCGGTGTTGACAGAGCCAATACAGCAGGCGGCATTGGCAGCTCAGCTTCCTCTGGGATTTGCCACTCCTGGACCGCCGATGGCCGCTGTATATCCTTGTTAAAAATCCTGTTGACCAACAAATGTATTTACGATTGTAAATACTGTGTAAACAGATGTAGCAACGATAATCCCAGAGCTTCATTTACCCCCAGGCAGGTAGCTGAACTGACAATCCAGTTTTACCGCAGAAACTACATTGAAGGGCTTTTTTTGAGCTCTGCTGTAGAAAAATCTCCGAACTACACTATGGAGAATCTGTGTAGAGCCATATTTTTATTGAGACATGAGTATAAATTTAATGGGTACATCCATGTGAAGGCAATCCCCGGTGCCGATCGTATTTTGGTTTACCGCTTAGGTCTATTAGTTGACCGCATGAGCGTAAATCTGGAACTGCCCACGGTTTTAGGCCTGCAACAGCTTGCTCCCCAGAAAACCTATTCGGCTCTGCTGGAACCAATGAGCTACATTAGCAATCAGATACTGGCTTTTCCTCATCAGTCAGGCCGTACAAAAGAACGCAGTTTTGTACCAGGCGGACAATCTACCCAGTTTATCGTCGGGGCCACACCTGACAGTGACTGGACGCTAATCAATGCAACCCAAAAGCTGTACGATAAATTTAACCTTAAAAGGGTGTTTTACTCGGCCTATGTTCCGATCAATGAGGATAAAAATCTGCCGGCTCTTACTAACCAGCCTCCTTTAAAACGAGAGCATCGGCTTTATCAGGCAGATTGGCTGCTCAGATTTTACCACTTCAGGGCAGAAGAAATACTGGATAAAGCCAATCCGTTTTTTGACCCTGATTTTGATCCGAAAATAACCTGGGCTTTGCGGCATCCTGAACTGTTTCCGATAGAAATAAATAAGGCTGATTACCGAACCCTGTTGCGAATCCCGGGGATTGGCCTAAGAACTGCCCAGCGCATTATAAAAGAAAGAAGGTTTTCCATGCTGGGCTATCATAATTTAAAAAAGATGAAAGCAGTACTTAAAAGAGCGCAGTATTTTATTACCTGTCAAGGGCGCTACTATGGCGATGTACCTCCTGAGCCGCAGTATATCAGGCAGGCATTATTAACGCCAAATAGTCAAATGAGTATATGGGGTGGATAAAATGATTTATATTTATGACGGCACTTTTGATGGATTTTTAACCTGCATTTATCAGAACTATTATGATGCAAAAGCTACAAAAATTTATCGGGATGAAGCCTGGCAAATGAATGTTCTGGAAGAGCACTTACATATAACAACCGATCCTGATAAAGCAACCAGAGTGTACAAAGGGCTGCATGACCGTTTAAGTGAAAAAGCCTTAGAAGAAGTTTTTTATGCTTTCCTGTCAAATGACAGCGATAAAGAGAATTATTTAATGGATTTTATACGGCTGGCATTTAAAGTTGGTATTAAAATTGACAGCATGTATAGCCATGCAGCCGTATTGCCAATCAGAGAAATAGTACAGCGAGTGATGTCTGAAAAACACCGTTTTATGGGTATATTGAGGTTTAAAGATACAGGTTCATGTTTATATGCAGAATATGCCCCCGACCATAACATTACCGGACTTTTGGCACCCTTTTTTTGCGAAAGGCTGGCCAATGAACGCTTTATTATTCACGATGTAAGAAGAAAGATTGCGGCTGTTTATTACAAAAAATGGTACCTAACAGATTTTGAGCTCAGCCAGCCATTATCTATTACCTCAGCAGAGGTGGAAATTGCTGCACTATGGCAGCATTATTTTGACACAGCAGCTGTTGAAAGCCGCATTAATCCCCGATTGCAGAGAAGCTGCCTGCCTCGTCGTTATTGGCGTTTCTTGACCGAAATGCAGCATAAAAGCAAGCCCTATTCTGCCAATATAGTCGTTAACGATAAGATCCAGATTAGCAGTTTTTCTTGACAGAAGACCAACGGGTTGGGAATAGGGTGCAGCTTTGCTGGAATTGCTGCAAATTTTAAGGAGTGGACGAGGGGTGCAACGGATAGCATGATCTAATTAAATCACTTTAATAAAGGAATAGCAAAATCTGCGACAAAGATAATCTGATTACCTTTGAGCAGATTTTATAATATGTCAATATGTTTTGGTGAAAAAGCACTTTCCTTAAAGTACCTGTCAAATTGTTAAACTATCATTACACTAAAACAACGAAGCGCTGGGCAATACCATGGTTACAGAATTGAAGCTAGATAGAGGAATAGCCGAAAGAACTATTACCCCAAATCTCTTTTCAACACAGCCGTCACACTATAAATTCCACCTGAGCCTTTCAGCATTTCTGAATACGGGATAGTTATAACCTTTACCCCATGTTTTTCAAGCAGCTCCTGACAACGGGGGTTGCCGGCTGGCTGGATTACCAAATTGGGTTTAATGGCAATAAAGTCAACCCCTAAATTAATGTGTATTTCGGTTTTCAAAGAGGCATTAATTATCTGGTAGCCTCTGTTTTTTAAAGCAATACAGACATCATAAGGAATCATGTTTTTATTGACCATTACCAAATTCTCAGCTGCAAAATTTATTAACTCGTCGATATGGTCGTAGCTATTGGGTAATCGAAGATAAATAAAATTAGTAACACCCATTCTACTCAACTGATATTCTACCTGTTTAATTCCCTCTAAATTTGTACGACAGCTGGTAGCCAGCAACACGGTATAACGATCTACCCACATTGCATTTGAACCTTCAAAAAATCCATTTCCATTGATCGTGCTTACAATCGGGACCCCAACCTTGGCCAGCTGTTCTGCAACATAGCGTTCTTCACCCCTGCGATCAGCTTTTATAGGTCGTCCGACAATTGCTCCCTCAGGTGTCATAAACATTAGATCCCGCATGAAGACAGAATTAGGTCGATCGGTTCTCATATTTTCTACATAATATACTTTTACCCCATAGCTGCGATAAACATCACATAAGGCATCATGTTCAACCCTAAATAACTCCGGTATTATCGGCGATGTGAAGCGTACTTTTTCATGATCGAACATGTCGATTTCTTTTCCTGGCCGACGCACTAGCACAGATCGTAATCTATTCACTTCTGAAGCAACTCCCCAATCGCCCCAGTATTTTTTCATATCATCTGCGAAAGATGTATCTTCCATGAACCATCGCTCCTCAGACAAAAAATCGACCTCAATCTTCTTCAAAATAAACACCTCTCTTATTATTTATTTCGACGTGCTGAATCTTTTCTGAATACTATTGCTACATTTTATTTTCATCATTTTCCAAACCACAAAATTATTGGGTGCCATATATATCGTCATAGTAAAGTGTTAATGAATTAACAAGATGAAATTCTTTTACGCGTGATGAAAAATACTATTCAGGAAAGCATTTGCTTGTATCAGGGCATATGCTATTGCCCAGATAAGCTGTTTAATATTGCTCATTTTTCTTAATGATTGAGGTGAGTAAAGCTGTGGAATGTAAAGCAACGTAAGAAAAATTAATGCGGTAATTGTAATAGCTATCCATTAATTGAAGGATAAAATGAAAGGTCACGATGTACAGCATGAATAAATAGCTAGAGATAACCAACCGTTTTACTGAAAAAATGCTCCCCGAAGGGAGCATTTTATTTATTAATATTCCATTTCAGCCAAACGTTTGTAAGTGGCATAGCGCTCTTTAGCATCCAGCTCGGCCTGTTCAAACAATTCCTCAGCAACATCAGGGAAAGTAGCTTTTAATGAAGTATAACGAACCTCTCCCATCAAAAACTCTTGGAAATCTGAACTTGGGTCCTTTGAATCCAGAATGAAAGGATTCTTGCCCTCTTTAGCCAGCTCAGGATTGTAACGCCACATATGCCAGTACCCAGCATCAACAGCTTGCTTAATACGCAGTTGAGCCTGACCCATACCAATACGAATACCGTGACTGATACAAGGTGAATAGGCAATGATCAGAGATGGTCCGGGATATGCCTCCGCCTCTTTAATAGCTTTCATAAACTGATTCTTATTGGCTCCCATAGCTACCTGAGCTACGTAAACATAGCCATAAGTTGTGGCAATTAAGCCCAAATCCTTTTTACGAATCTTTTTACCTGAAGCGGCAAATTTGGCAACAGCTGCTGTTGGGGTAGCTTTAGAGGCCTGGCCGCCGGTGTTAGAATAAATCTCAGTATCAAATACCAGGATATTTACGTCATCACCAGAAGCTATAACATGATCTAAACCGCCGTAACCAATATCGTAAGCCCAACCGTCTCCACCGACAATCCAAACAGATTTTTTAATCAGCTGATTTTTATTTTCTTTGATATCCTCAAGAATCTGTAAAGCTCTTTCATCAGTTACATTGTGGTCATTTAATACTCTTAAGATATCAATAGTAGCTGCCTTGGAACCTTTGGCATCATCTTTATTTTCCACCCAGGCTTGGAAAGGTGCTTTAACCTCATCAGCTATGTCCAGAGTCAGCAATTTCTTAATCGCCGTCTCAATTTGATTGCGAATTGCGTTTATACCTAAAAGCATTCCATAGCCGTATTCAGCATTGTCTTCAAACAGGGAACTGGCCCAAGCCGGCCCACAGCCCTCAGCATTTTGGCAGTATGGTGTTGATGGAGCTGATCCACCCCAAATTGACGAACATCCGGTAGCATTGGCAATCAGCATTCGATCCCCGAACAACTGGGTGATAACCTTAATATAAGGGGTCTCGCCACAACCGGCACAGGCTCCAGAGAACTCAACCAGAGGCTGTGCAAACTGGCTACCTTTTATGGTTCCTACATCCATCAGGTCAGTTTTATATGTTACATGGTTAGCTGCATATTCCCAGTTAGGAACTTCTGTGTCTACCTGGGTATCAAGCGGCTTCATAATCAAAGCAGGATTTTTTGCCGGACATACATCAGCACAGTTGCCACATCCTGTACAATCAAGGGTGGTTACCTGAATCCGATATTCATAGCCAGCAAGCTGCCTGCCGGTGGCTTTTTTAGTCTTAAATGTCTCTGGGGCATTCTTTTTCTCTTCTTCATTCAAGAGGAATGGTCGAATCGCCGCATGAGGGCAGACAAATGCACACTGGTTGCATTGAATACAGTTATCCATCTGCCACTCTGGTACATTGACTGCAATACCACGCTTCTCGTAAGCAGCCGTGCCAGGCGGGAAGGAACCATCTTCTCTACCGACAAAAGTACTTACTGGCAGTGAATCTCCTTCTTGTCGATTTATGACATCAGCAACATCCCGAATAAAATCAGGCACTGTCCGTTCAATCCGTTCTTCATCTTGGGCAGTGGACCAGTAATCTGGCACAGTAACTTTGTGTAATCTCTGGATAGTTGCATCAATACCGCGATGGTTCATGTCAACTATTTTTTGTCCTTTTTGACCGTAAGACTCCACTACTGCGTCTTTCAGGTATTTAACCGCATCTGTAAAAGGAATTACTTCTGATACCTTAAAAAATACCGTCTGCATGATCATGTTAATACGATTGCCTAAACCGACTTCTTCAGCAATTTTAGTGGCATCAATTGTATAAATGTTAATATCATTATTGGCCAGATAGCGTTTCATTCTGGCTGGTAAATGATGTTCCAGTTCCTCAAGGGTGTCACATTTACAGTTGAGAACAAAACTGCCGCCTTTTCTCAAGCCTTTGAGCAAATCGTACTGTCGGACATAAGACGGGTTATGACAGGCAATATAGTCGGCCTCATCAATAAAATAAGTGGAACGAATTGGTTTATGGCCAAAACGCAGATGCGAAATGGTAATTCCACCTGATTTTTTAGAATCATAGGCAAAGTAGCCCTGCGCATACATGTCGGTGTTATCGCCAATAATTTTTATGGCGTTTTTATTGGCTCCAACAGTTCCATCTGAACCCAGTCCCCAGAACTTACAGCGTACTGTAGAGGCATCCTCAGTTACTATCTTCTCTTTAATTTCTAAAGAAGTGTGGGTGACATCATCAACTATTCCAATTGTAAAGCCATTTTTAGGCTCATCCAAACTCAAGTTATCATAAACAGCTTTGATTTGAGAAGGGGTTGTGTCTTTAGAACTCAGCCCATAGCGGCCGCCGACTATCAGCGGAGCATCTTCACAGCTACAGTATACTGAGCGGATATCCAGATACAGCGGTTCACCAGTAGCCCCTGGCTCCTTGGTTCTGTCTAAGACAGCAATCTTCTTAACTGTTTTGGGCATGGAGGCCAAAAAGTGTTCAATTGAAAAAGGTCGATATAAGCGAACCTTAACCAGGCCAACCTTTTCCCCTTTAGCAACTAAATAGTCTATGGTCTCTTCAATAGTTTCTATTACTGAACCCATAGCCACAATAACTCTTTCAGCATCGGGGGCACCGACATAGTTAAAGAGTTGATAATCTCTGCCGGTTATTTTGTTGATTTCGCCCATGTACTCTTCGACAATTGTCGGGAGCTGATCATAGAATCTGTTAATTGACTCCCGAGCCTGGAAGAAAATATCTGGATTCTGAGCAGTACCGCGGGTTACCGGGTGCTCAGGATTTAAGGAATTACGGCGAAATTGTTTTATTTCATCCTTGTCTACTAATGGTTTTAAATCTTCATAGTCCAGCTCGGCGATTTTTTGGACTTCATGCGATGTTCGGAAACCATCAAAAAAGTGTACGAATGGAATCCGTGCTTTAATTGTGCTTAAATGGGCTACTGCGCCCAGATCCATTACTTCCTGAACACTGCCAGAAGATAATAAGGCAAATCCTGTTTGCCGCGCGGCCATTACATCGGAATGGTCACCAAATATTGAAAGCGCTTGAGCTGATACTGTCCGAGCACTTACATGGAAAACGCTTGGTAAACGCTCAGCAGCAATCTTATACATGTTGGGGATCATTAACAGCAGTCCCTGTGAAGCAGTATAAGTGGTAGTTAAAGCTCCTGTTTGTAATGCGCCGTGAACAGCACCTGCTGCTCCAGCCTCAGATTGCATCTCAACTACGTTAACCGGCTCACCGAAAATATTTTTCTTTCCATGAGCTGCCCAGGCATCTACATGTTGAGCCATGTCTGATGATGGGGTAATTGGATATATTGCAGCTACATCCGTAAAGGCATATGAAATATAGGCTGCTGCCATATTTCCATCCATAGTTTTCATGGTTTTTTTAGCCATTCGGAGATCCTCCTTCTTGTATGCGTTATACACACATTTTTTTCTCCATATTATTATAATTGTCAAAGCTATAAAGGTCAATTGTATACTGTACTACAAAACCAAATAATTAAACGTTTTAGTAACAAATCGTTACCTTACAAACACAATCATACGATTTAGTAAAACAAATGGTTAAAAATAAAAAAAATGCAGTGACAACTGCATCTTTAACTTAATAATTGTCTGATAGCAATTACCGCCACTAATCCAGGCCAGCCTAAACCACCTGTGATCAGAATATTAGCTACATTAAAAGGAATAATATAATTAAAAAACTGACCAGCTGCATTGATTAACAGAACTGCTGCCGCCCCTCTGGCCAATACTATTCCGACCTTGCCGAGTATTTTTAAAGGCAATGCCAGGTAACGAACTGCTAAATAAACAATTACTATTCCACCTATAAAAGTTATAATCAATTGTGGATCAACAGTTATTGATGACAAAATATCAGACATAAAACTCACCCCATCAGGCTTTATGTTTAATCATACGCCTGTACAGGGTACAAATATGCTAACTTATGCTAATGTTATTGTTTACTAACCCTTCTTGCTTGGCTAACTGCAATAAATAAACATACTTTTGCTCAGCAGCCCGGCACAGCGTTATGGCATGATCTGTCAAGCCGTCATCATTGACATTATTAAAATAATTTTTGGCTTGCTGCCATTCATCACGGGCCAGGATAATGTCATTAAGCAGCTCTTCCTTGTTCTTGTCTGATTCTGTTTTCTTTGGAGTCATATGAAGCAGGTTAAAAAAACGTTTCCAACCAATAGACATAAATACCACTCCCTTTACATTTATTGTGTCCAGGAGTAGTATTTTTAAACATTTATAATTATTATTGCTTATTTGCTATAAGATTTCTCGTCTTCCCTGCAAAGCCTTTCCTAAAGTAATTTCATCTACTGTTTCCAGATCACTGCCCATAGGTATTCCGTAAGCAATTCTGGTTACCCGAATATCGAGCGGCTTAATCAAACGGGCTAAAAACATGGCAGTAGCTTCGCCTTCAACTGAGGGGCTGGTTGCAATAATAACCTCATTGATCGTTTCCTGATCTATCCTCTCTAACAGCTCATGAACATGCAGTTCTTCAGGGCCGACATTTTCCAGTGGAGATATGACGCCGTGCAGCACATGATACAGTCCATTATATTCATGGGTGGCCTCAATTGCGTTAACATCACGCGGTGACTCGACCACACAGATGATATTTTTATTGCGATTAGGGTCATTGCAAATTGAGCAAACCTCCTGTTCAGACAAATTAGAACATAGCTTGCACATTGCAATATTATTGCGGGCCTGAATTAACACCTCTGCCATATCCTTAACACTCTGCTCAGGCATGTTTAAAATATGAAACGCTATTCTCACCGCTGATTTTGGCCCAATGCCGGGCAGTTGCATTAAATGATGAATTAATCTGGTTAATGCTACCGGATATTTTGCTGACATGCCTAAAATATACCTGGCATACCGCCCGTTATTTTCCCCATTGCCTCCTGCGCCATTTTATCTGCTTTTTCTAAGGCCTCATTCACAGCAGCAATAATCATATCCTGCAGCATTTCAACATCATCTGCATCGACCACATCCGGGTCAATGACCAGCTCCTGCACAAGCTTGTGTCCGTTAACTACTGCCTTTACTGCTCCGCCGCCGACAATTACCTCAATAGTTTTATTACCTAATTCTTCCTGGGCTCTGGCCATGTCTTCTTGCATTTTTTGAGCCTGCTTCATTAATTTATTCAAATTTTTACCGCCAAAATTCTTACGCATACTTAACTACCTCCAGGTTTATTTTGTGACAATTTTACCGCCAAAGATATCTATCGCCTGTTGAACAATATCTACTTTGGGGCTTTCCACTGACTCAGGCTGCTGTTTAACCTGACCCTTTTTTACGATACCCTTCACCTCAATCCTGGCTCCCAGGGCTGCTTCTAGAACACCGCTTATAATCCTTTTCTTTGCTTCACTGTCAGCCTGCTCTTTATGGAACTGATCATTAAATTGCAGGGTTAATTTCATATTGTTGAAGTCCTTGGGGACCGCATCCTTCAGGATGGCGTTGGTAATCACGTCTTGCTCCTTGACTCTATCTAAGATGTCATCCCAGCGCCTTTGAATCAGGGTCAGCGATATTGGGTCCGTCCTGACAGCCTCTGACAGGCCATCATTGGCTGGTGGAACTACCTCTTCAACAGGTTTTGGGTCATTTTCAGAAACAAATTCTATCGACTCCTCCGGCAACACCGGCAGTCGTCCAGCCTTATCGATATTGCGCTCCAACACCCCAATTCTGGCAGCCAGCTCAGTCAGGTCACTGCCTTTAATAAACTGGCTCTCCAAGATTGCCAGTTCTGCCACTAGCCGTTGATTATGAGCGTACTTTATTTCATTTGCGGCTTTAACAATGGAGTGAATGACAGTGTACAAGTGTTCGCGGCTGATAGCCAGGGCCTGCTGCTTAGCCAAGCCAGTGTCCTCTAAGATTATTTCCCGATTATCAATACCTACCTGCAGTTCAAGCAGGTTTCGCAGGTAATACAGATAGTCTACTAGAAACTGTTCCAAGCTGTGCCCCTGATGATAGATTTCAGCTATCTCCCGCAATGCTGCTATCATGTCATTAATAATAATATCATTGGTTATGTTATAAAAGACCTGGTCATCAACAGCTCCCAGCAGGTTCATAACGTGATTCAAAGTTATTTTATTCTCACTATATGCTAAACTCTGATCAAGAATACTAATTGCATCTCTCATTGCTCCATCTGCAGCTCGAGCTATTAACTCCAACGCCTCCTGTTCAACCACTACATTTAAATCGACTGCAATATTATTTAAATATTTGATGATAACATCTTTCTGGATGCGGTGAAAGTTAAATCTCTGGCAGCGTGACTTAATAGTAGCCGGTATTTTATGGGCCTCAGTAGTGGCTAAAATAAATATCACATGAGCAGGAGGTTCCTCCAGGGTTTTAAGCAGGGCATTGAATGCTGCTGTCGAGAGCATGTGCACCTCATCAATGATATAAACCTTATAGCGGCATTCGGCCGGAGCATACCTGACTTTTTCACGTAGCTCTCTTATCTCATCGACCCCATTATTAGAAGCAGCATCGATCTCAATGACATCCAAGGCTCGTCCTTCTAAAATACTTTCACATGTTGAGCACTTGTTACAAGGAGCTGTTTCTGACTCAGCCATACAGTTGACTGCCCGAGCTAATATTCTGGCAATACTGGTTTTACCTACCCCGCGCGGGCCAGCAAAGAGATAGGCATGGGCAATATAGCTGTTTCTAACTGAATTGCTCAGGGTTTTGGTAATATGGTCCTGTCCGGCCACATCTTTAAACATAAGCGGCCGCAGCTGTCTGTACAGGGCTTTGTACCTCAATAGTATATCCCCCTTTAGTATTTCAATCTTTTCCAAACCACTTTAATATTATAACAAAAAAAGCTCCCTGAAAATATTGAAAAGATAAAATGAGCTAATAAATAAGGGGACTGCTGAAAAACCTTCTAAAACTGTAACTAACAGCCCTGCTCAAAGGAGAGCAAGGCTGCTAAATCACATCATATGTTGTTAAATTTACATTTCGGGTACTGACATACAATTTGCCAGTAGCATCAACACTGGCTAAAAATACCTCATCGGCTGAATTTATTTTCATTTTTTTCAGCTCCTTCAACAGCCATTTTTCATTGATATTGCTGTGCCGGAGATGTTTGTAAAGGATTTTGCCATCAATAATTAAGTTGATAGTCAGCCCCCGATAATCAGGGTGAAGATTAAGGTCAGCATTAGTGACTACCTCGCGGTTAGGCTTGAGCAGAAAGCTGATATCTCCATTTGTTTCCACAACTGCATAGTCGACATCATCGACATGGAATACACCCTTGATGCGCAGCTGTTCCAATATCTCGCTGACCATAAACCTGCTTTTGCGAACATTTTTTTCTAATAGTTTTCCATTTTGAATCACAATAATAGGAGTCCCATCCAAAAAGGATCTTATTTTTTCACTGGACATCGAAAGAAAGGTCAATAGCAGCGGAAAGACTGACCAAATGATTAAACTGACAACACCATTGACTATACTGACATCTCTGTTAATGGACATTTCCGAAGCGATAGAGCCGATTGAAATGCCGATTACATAATCGAAAAATGTTATTTGAGAAATCTGTTTTTTGCCATTAATACGAGTCAAGGCAAATAACACAATAAACGCAAATATACTTCGCAAGCCTACGTTTAATACTTCTTTCACAGGAATCACCTTTCTATCCCATCGCATTGCAGATTATCATAGTAATATGGAACAAGGCATTTACCAAGCAAATGCCTTTGAAGCAGACCCTTTTCAACTATTATTTTCACCGTTCCCCAATAATTAAGATGCAGACTCTTGAGTATATTTTTTATTGCTTCCTGACCATTTACCACATTTATCGCCCCAGCAGGCTATCTCCTGACCGTTGGCCAGTATTTTTAGAACCTCGCAGCAGTTTGAGCAGTCCTGGCATTCAATGCTTAGGGTTTTATACTCCTGACGGGAGGTATTTAAGCCCAGGAATTTTGTTTTCTGATTACTGCTGAGCACCTTCTCTTTGGCTAACAGAGCTGCGCCATAGGCCCCCATAACATCGTAATACTTGAGTACAGTTATTTTTTCTGCCAGTGCTTTTTCAAAAGCCGCTACCATGCCGATATTAGCGGCCACCCCACCCTGAAAAACTATCGGAGCCTTCAGCTCTTTCCCCTTAGCCAGATTGTTTAAGAAATTACGGGCCAAGGCTTCACATAAACCGGCAATTATTTCTGCCATGCCGTGACCAGTCTGTTGCTTATGGATCATATCCGACTCTGCAAAAACCGCACAGCGGCCGGCAATGCGGACTGGAGCACTGGCCTGCAAAGCGTAAGTGCCAAAATCCTCAATCGGAATTCTCAGTCGTTCGGCCTGACGATCTAAAAAGGAACCTGTTCCTGCTGCACAGACTGTGTTCATCGCAAAATCATAGACAATACCGTCACGCAAGATAATCAGTTTGGAGTCCTGACCACCGATCTCAATAATAGTGTTGACCTGGGGCATCAGCTTCTGGGCAGCGACTGCATGGGCCGTTATCTCATTTTTAATGATATCCGCCCCGACGATAACGCTGGCCAGCCTGCGGCCACTACCTGTAGTACCCACCCCGCTTATCTCCAGCTCCTTGTCAAAGCCAGTTAAATTGTCAAGACCCTTACATAGGGATACGATAGGCTGTCCATTAGTTCGTAAATATTTTTTAAACACAAGCCTGTCTTCATCATCTATTACCACCAGATTTGTGCTGACAGAGCCGACATCTACGCCTAAAAAGAATTTTTTACTCATACACTGCCTCCTCTATACAATCCTTTTTACTAATTACTGTATTTTTCATTGTCATAGAAATAAACTATTAATCTTGCTGCTAAATTAATTACATGCCAATCAGCGGCAGATTAAACTGCCCTGGAACGGTCCAGAGTAATTTTTCTTCTGGCCTGCAACAGATCTATGAATGCTTCCACTCTGGTCATATAGCCGGCTTCCCCGGTCATTTCATCGATAATAAGGGTTAAAACCGGTATATCTAAATCAACTGATACTCTGGGCAAAATACCTTGGGCCACAATCTCCGGCATACACCCCAGCGGATATATTTGAATCACACCGTCATAATCCTGCTCTGCATACATGACCGTATGGCCGACAGTTTCCTGAGCATGACCGCCTATCATGGTATTTAAATAAGGCCTGGCTGCCGCAGCGTAAGGCTTTTTGCGGGGTAATCGCAGCTCTTTTTTAATGATATGTTCCACTATCCAGTCGCTGATAGTCACATAGCGATGAACATAAATGCCCATTTCACCCAGCCTTTGCTCCAAAAACATTTTTGTATAGGGGTCGATATTGCCGTAGATCTCACCTACTATTCCAATCCTTAGCGGCTTTTGATCTAAGTTAAGCGATACCTTCTGTAGCTTACTGCGGGTCTCTTTGATCAACTTTTTAAATTCCTTAACCCCGGCTGTGGTAAAGGCCTGTACCCGAAACTCTTGATAAATACGGTTGGTAGTACCTTTAACGGTCTCGTAGGATCTGTTTCGTAAGCATATTTTTTCAATTTCATCAATCTGAATAGAAAGCCTGGTTATCTGAGTCAATACCCTGATTAGTTTAGGTATGTTCATTCCCTTTGTAACTCTTTTTATTCTTCTCAGCAACTCCCAAGCATCTCCATTAGGGGCCTCCAGGGTAATGATCTCCATATTGCAGCCAATGTCATTGAGTATCTCCTGCTGCATTCGGCAGTAGTAGCCAAATCTGCAGGGTCCGGCCCCGCCAACCATTAAAGCAGTATCGGCTCCCAGTTCAGCGGCTTCTATCAGACTGCCGACGGTGATCTTTAATGGTAAGCAGGCTCCTTCGGGGGTATATCGTGTTCCTATTTCTAAGGTTTTTTTGCTCTGAAACGGAGGAATAACATAATCAAGTTGAAATTCATCTAAAAGACATTTAGCTATCATATACACATTGCCCATATGAGGAAATGTTATTTTCATTTCTGCACCTCCATTTTAAAGTATCAAAGAACGCCTCCAGCCTGGTATTCATGCCTGCCTCGCCTGAATGCTCGTCCAGAGAAATAATCAGAAAAGGTATATTGGTATGCTGTCGTATTCTTCGCTCCGCCATGTATTCAACAAAGGAGTCAATGCCACAGCCAAAGCTGCTCAGATATATAACCCCATCTACCTGCTGCTGTTGAATAACACTGTAAATGCATCCCAAAGCATAGGTGCCGTACTGCCAAAACATCGGCTTGTCTAACTGCTGAGCCAATAGCCGCAGCTGACGGGTATCGAACATTTCCAGGGTTATCACCTGCCCGCCATTTTGCTCAATTTTGCTGATGATATTCATGTTAAGGCAACTGTCATAAACATTATAAACATGACCGAGCAGCAGAATTTTTAAGGTTTTAGGATTTAAAGTCGTCAGCTTACTGTTATTGATAATGCGGTGGGGCAGCTCATAATTGTGAACCCGGGAGCGGTACAGACGGTAATCGTTTACCGCAAGCTGATAGGCCTGAACCGATTGATACAGGGTATATCCAAGCTGCTCTCCGACCTCGATGGCCGCCAGTGCTGAATTGTCTTTGTCTTTTCTCATATTAATTTCGGTGTCAATAATAGGCGGCAAGCCTTTAATAGTACAACGCACCAAATCCGGAAGACCGCCAAATTTGGGGCAGATGTATTCTTTTCTGGAGATGCTTGTATACCTGGGTATAAACAAGTAGTCTGCTCTGTCTTTGAGGTCAAGGACGTGCCCCATGAACACCTTGACCGGCAAACAGGATTCATCAACACAGTGTTTTACTCCATCATTTAAGATCTGCTTATTGGTCTGATCAGAAACAATCGTTAAAACTCCTAAGTTATCAAAAAAACTCTTCCACAGGGGATAATACTTATAAAAAAACATGCCGCGTGGTATACCAACAACCTGGTTCATGCCTTACCACCTCGTTAATAAATTTAGAAAACATTTACTCTTAAAGTATTGACCATTTATGAATTTTTATAAGTGAGTCTTACTGAATGAATCGCTAGAATTTAATCAGCAGCGAGTAGAGCTCGCAAAATGGCTTAGCTAAGCCATTTCAGGTTGGGATAAATGAGAAGGGGATTGCTTTGTTAAAGGTGAGGTTATAGCTGGAAGCCGTGCAGTATTAATGGACTTACATATAATTCACCCTCAACTGTTTACAGTTGAGGGTTTTATACTACTTGGATATTACATTCAATACCCATAATCTTTCCCTATGCTGATTAATAAAAACAGAAGCCAACTCTCCAGAGAGAGAAACCTGTTTCTGAGCCTTAAAAACAACAACTGGCATGGAAATATCTTCAAAATAATTTACTGATGTCTGATTTGATTCTAAAATATTAAACTGATAATTTACCAGTATTTGAGGAACTTTGTTGATGTACCCTAAATATTCATAGGTAGAATTCTTTTGATCAATTATCTCGACATCATAGCTATCAGCATACTTATCTCCGCCACAAAACACAATATAGCACACTTCATCGGGGCTGCCAGAGTGAGAAAAAAACCAGGCACCATGTCTTAAACTTCCCTGCAACTCTGCTTCTTTAAGGTAATTATAAACTTCAGTGGGTACATTTTCAGCAACAATTATTTTTTCAAACTTATTGTTTTGAATCATATAGTCTATACTCGGAGCTTTAGTGATCTGAATAATACTAAATATTACCAGAAGAATAGTTATGATAATTACAGGCCGCAAGTTATTCCTTAAGAATTCTTTTATGGGCATAAATACACCTCTTTTTATACCTTTTTAGTTGTATGATTACTCAGTATATCTTAGATTTTCTGTTATACTTTTATCGGAATCACTTTTAAATTGAGAATTATTAATAAAACATATCAGTGCAATTGACACTAAAGTAAACACAGGTATTAAAGGCCATGGCACTAAATCCCACCATTTGTACATTCTCAAACCATGGTAAAATTGATAATAAATAAACATTGAATACACTGCTGTCACAATAGTTGCAATGATACCTGCACTCAATCCATAAAATACTGCTTGAAAATTGAGTATTTTATTAAACTGAGCTTTGGTTAAGCCAATCGAACGCAGTAAGCTAAACTGCCTTTTTTTTACTTGGTAATTGTTTGCAATAGTAATCCAAATTGTTAAGATGCTAATTATTGATGACACTATAATAATTGGCAGGTGTAGAAAACTGATTTGAAATCTATTTCTTTGAACCGCTTCATCAAATTTTGTTTGAGACTGTACGGATACATTGTTATAATCTGCTACCAATTCTTTAGCCCTTGCTTCAACATCCAAGTCATTCGTATCATCACTTAATATCAGACTTAGATCACTATACTGCTTAATACCTGTCCATTTAGCCATTGCATCATTGTGTACATATACTAACGGGGTATCTGTTATCTTATGATAATCTCCATTAGGTAGTTCAAGATATCCTGCTTTTTTTATTATTCCTCCTATTTTTACCTCACGTTGCTCCAGTACTATACTCGATAAATCAGCCTTGGCTTTATAAAAATCCTGGCTGGTATCTAAAGGCTTTATTCTGATTAAAGTTACAGTATCCCCTACTTTTAAGATGTTCTCCTGATACTCTAAGGGTCGACCCTTAAACTCTGGAATTATTCTGCGAGCAAATCTGATGGGATACTTTTCAGGATTTGCTTTAAATGGAGGTAAACAAAGAATTACTTCATTACCTTCCCGGAGTTCTTTTAAATTAATACTGCCAATAGCAAGGTGCTGCTCTAAGAATGAAAACATATAGTCACCATAAGTTTCTACACAGGGTTTGGCATGATGTTTACCTAAAAAAGCTAAGTCCTTGTCTAAGCCCAGGCTTAACAGATCCTGATAATTTTTTTCAACATCACCACAGTCATAATAGAATCTATTTATAATTGGAGCATGTAATATATCCAAATAACCTGTGAGCATGTCTTTATTAACAGCTAACAGGTAATCACCTTTTCCTTCAAAATGCTTGGCCATTATCCCATTTACGCCTTCAATGCTTTTCAGCTCCTCAACAACTTCTTGGGATAAGCCAAAAACATAATCATAAGATAATTCCAGACCCAGGGCATTAGCGTCGTTCCTAAATCTGGCTGTTACTTCAACTCCTTTGACAGGCCTGGACATAATATCGTAGTTATAGTCATTGATATATACAAAAACGCTTAAGCAAACTGTGATACTGATAGATAGCAATAGTATTGTTAAGAGGCTTTTAAATTTATTCAATCGCAAATCTCTTTTAGCGTAGATAGAATAAAACTTCTGCATTTTTGTATCAGCTTTTAATAACTTAATTTTGGTTATTCTTGATTTGTGAATTCTATTTAAACTCTTGACAGGTGAAATGCCACTGAGAAAATCTAATGTCAAAAATATTGTCCCAAAAATTGTAATGACTCCGATAAAAAAAGCAATAACTATTATGCTTAAGTCAAGGGTATAAAACTTAAACATATAAATTATTTTCGACAAATAAATATAGCTAAGTTTAGATAATCCGATTCCTGCTCCTACCCCTAAAGGTATCGCCTTACATAGCACGGGTAAAGTACTTCGGGTCATTATTACGGCCAGCTGCTTACTTGTTCCGCCAAGAGCTTTTACTAAGGCTATCTGCTGTTTATGGTGATTAAACTCTAAAAATATGATGCTGACCAATGATAAAATAGTTGAGACAACAAAGGTAACCAGAAAAAGTAGCCATTTACCTTCAAAAGAACCGGTATTTACTAACAGATGATAAGATATAGATATTAATCCTGAAAACTGATATACAACATGGTTATACGAAGCATGATCCAGGAGACTCAATCCTGCTTCAATCTCTCTAAATGTTTCCGGTGAGTTGGATTGATTTTTTGTAACAACACTATACGAAC
Source organism: Bacillota bacterium (assembly GCA_028280325.1). Lineage (GTDB taxonomy): Bacteria > Bacillota > UBA994 > PWPR01 > PWPR01. The sequence goes on along the minus strand of JANQLZ010000021.1, from coordinate 49,162 downwards.
TTTTACAAAACTCACTTAGCCTGTCGAACTCTGTCTGATGGATTATTACAGAGGGTATATAGAAATCTTTAATATTATTGCGATTATCATACCCTTTTCTGTCCTGACTGATAATTCCAACTACCTTATACCTTTTAGTTTCTTTTATCACACTACCATCATTATTTCGATATTCTGCGGGAATCTCGACATAGCTGTTAAGCTTAATGTTATTTCCGATCAGGTCTAACGACTTTCTGGTTATTGCAACTTCATCGCTGGCCTGTGGCATTCTTCCTTTTATTGCCTCTATTCGTTTTAGCTTTATAAACATTTCATCAAAAAACCCAATTGTGATTTTACCTTCTCCCCATTTTAACGATTTACTTATTGAGCCAATACTGGTGGCTACTCCATATTGTTTTACTAAGCTATGGTTTTTTAAGGAGTCTGCCTGGCTTAAGGTCAGGTTGTAAAAAGTGGCGTGCTGCTCACCATATTGCCTACGTTGGAATTCCAGATATGACTTTGCTGAGCTTTGAACCAGAAAACTAAAAAGCGTTATAAATGTCATCGAAAGAAACACTATCAAAAATAATATCTTTCTTCTTTTAGGACTAAGTTTTAAAAAGGGAGTTATACTATTTAGTTTGTTCATGAACCAATGCTCCACTATCTGAAATTATTTCTCCATCTTTAAGCTTGATTAACCTGCTGGCACTCTCAGCAATATTGATATCATGGGTCACAATGACCACCGTTTGATTGTATTTACGCTGTAATAACTGCAATAAAGCTAACACCTCTCTGCTTGCTTTGCTATTGAGATTGCCTGTAAGCTCATCCGCCAGAATTATATCTGGTTTATTGGCAAGTGCTCGAGCAATGGCCACCCGTTGCTGCTGTCCGCCTGAAAGGGCTGACGGCAAATGGCTTAGCCTGTTTTCCAGCCCTAAGTAACTAATAATCTCATCAATATAGGGCTTATCAACTGGTCTATTATCCAGAATTATCGGCAAAATAATATTTTCATAAGCATTTAATTCCTGTACCAGATTGTAATACTGAAAAATAAAACCAAACTTTCTTCTACGTAAAATAGTTAGGCTTGAATCAGTCAAGTTGTAGATACTTTTTTTATTCATGTACACAGCCCCCCCAGTTGGGTACTCTAGCCCGCCTAACAGATGTAGCAGTGTTGATTTTCCAGAGCCGCTTGGGCCCATAACTACTATAAAATCACCTTGGTATATCTCCAGATTAGTTTTCTTTAAGGCTACAACAGCCGTTTCCCCTATACCGTAAGTCATTGTTAAATTTTTGGTTTTGAGTACAATATTCATTTCAACACCTCATAGTTTGGCAAGATTCAGTTTTGAAGTATGCTTGTAATAATAACTGAGTAGATCAGGTAAGCAATTTCTTATGGCTATTCTTGAAATACTGCCTTGAGAAATACTTACTTTTATATTATAGCTGTAAACCATTACAATTCTCTTTAATATAGATGACGATTTTGTAAGATAGCTTTAATTTTCATAAATTGGTATTGGTTTCGTTTATAATAGCTCCCTGGGCTACTACCAACGCAGAGCAATACCTAAGAATATTGTGTTTCATTTCCTCATAAAAAAAGGAGCTGCTCGTTATTTTGAGCAGCCCCTGTTATTTAACAGATTATATCAGCTTGGCTTTCTGAAGCATTCTCATAATAATTGCTGCCAATTCAGCTTTAGTAATATTGCTTGTCGGACTGAATTGACCTAAGTCATTGCCGACAATAAGCTCATGCTTAGCACAAATTGCCGCTGACCGCCTGGCCCAATCGCCAATTTGCTCTGCATCGGTGAATCCCTGCAGTTCATCTTGTAACTCTTCAGCTGAATATGCTACCTGCAGCCCGGCAAACTCCATAGCTCTAACTGTCAGCGCTGCCGCTTCTTGACGGGTAACATAGTTTTCCGGCCTGAAGGTATTATCGCTGTAACCGCTAATAAGTCCATACTCCAGTGCAGTGGCAACTACTCCAAAACTACTCTGACTTGGGGTAATATCCTCAAACTTTTCGAGACTTCCCCGATTACCCAAGCCCAAAGCGGCAACAATCGTTTTGGTGTAGTCGAGACGGGTTACGACTTGGTCCGGACCAAAGGCAGTCGGAGAATTCTCTTCAACAACCATCCTGGCACCCATTTCATTACAGATAGCTGCAGCCCAATGCCCGGCAACATCCTGGTAGTTTTTGGGATTCCAGATTACGGAGTAGGTACTGTTAGTAAGGCTGTTTATTATGGCATAATACCTGCCATCTTTTTCATACACCGTGGTTGGCACATGAAAATCCGTTCCGTCCGGATAAATAATTACCCCGGTTGTAATCTTTGCCGGGTCGACATGATCGGGAATGGCAATAGTTCTCTCCACATAGGTTTTAAACTTATCTACACTAACTGTCTTGTCTTTGTAGGTACAGGTAACCTTAAAGTTTACCGGCGGGGTGACCAGCTGGTAGGTGCCTCGCTCGGCAGAGCTTTCTACTATCTTGATCATTTCCACTGGGGTTTCGCTAATGGCAACCTCGACATTAATGTCTTGCAGCTCTACTTGTTCACCCAGTTTTTTTGATACATCGTCTATTTGAATCTCGGATGCTGGCACGGTGTAGGTTACAGCTTCAGTTTTTACATTTAATACTACTTGCTGCTGCTCCATTTCCTTAACCATTTGGCCGGTCAGCGTTCCTTTGACAGTGCTGGCCCTGGCTACTACCGGCAACTCAATCTTCTTATCTGCAGAGCTGCTTAAAACATTTTTTAGCAGCTTTTCATCGAGCTGGATATTGGCTTCTGACTGATCCTCAGATAATTCAATCACGCCAATAATATGCTTACTGCCGGCCACATCGATGACAGCATCTTCATTTACAGGTATTTCTTTATCTTCTTCAAGGTCTTTTTCGTCGTCTTTGTCATCGTCCTTATCATCAGCCTTGGCAGCAATAGTAAAACTGATCGTGTTTGTATTGCCGGCATAGTCTGTGACAACTAATGTATATCTTCCAGACCGGGTGACAGGTGTGCCCGAAATATATGGGCTGCCATTTAAAGTGGCAGACTCGGCGGTAAACAGCGGTGTAACGGTAGAATTGGCTGCATAAACTCTGCCACTCTCTACATCGGTTACTTCTGGAACGCTAAAGCCAATATCAATGCCTTCAACTCTTTTCTGCACCTCAGTTCCATCTGCTAAGACTACCCTGATCTCTAAATACCGATCCTCTCCAACTAATTCATTGTCGATTAGTTCCTGTCTGGTAAATGCAGTCTGATAGCTACCAGTGACACTATCAAATGCCACCCCGGTACTGAAGTCCTGAGATAAAATACCATTAAATGAAATGGTTACATTAGATACATTTTCCAGCTGAATGATCCCGGATATTATGACCTGTTCATCGACTAAGCTGGCGGCATTGATTTTTGCGTTATCGCTAATATCATTTATCTTCAGTTTTGCAAGATAGTCTATCGGCAGTTTGAACTGTTCCTGCTCAGAGAGCAAAGTAGTTGTACCCTGCTGATAAATCAGCGGATATTCTCCATTGGTCACCCTGGCAGCAAGTTGCCAGTCTGCCGAATCCCATCCCAGTGTCTGTTCATACCATGATACTGAATTGATTTCTTGTGCCGTTACTGTTTCACTATCGTAGCCCCCACAGTCTTCTGCACAGTTTTCAATCAGATTATATGAGTTGCTGATGACTGCGGTATTAGCATAGTCGCCTATTAATCCGCCAACTGCTTTATCGGAGACATCAATCACCTGAAGCTGAGTAGTTGTAAAAGAGCTTTGCAAGCTGGTGTTGGCAATCTTACCAATCAGCCCCCCTATATTATCATTATCGCCGTCAATAGTAGTTACATCTCCACGGGCATATACATTACTGATTTCGCCACCCAGATAGCTGCCGGCCAAACCACCAACACTGGTATTACCATCAACATTACCAGAGGCGTAGGAGTTATGTAGTGTCGCGTACAATGAATACCCGATCAGCCCTCCGATATTGTTTTGGCCATCTACATCACCTTGGGCGTAACAGTTGGAGATACTGGGATTGCCGCTGATCTGACCCACTAAACCTCCTACTGCATTGTCCCCGCTAACCTGTCCGCTGGCATAGCTGTTTTTTATACTGGCTGAATCAGATTTAAGGGTGCCGACTAAACCTCCGGCTCTGCCAGTACCGACGACATCGCCTCTGGCCTGACTGTCTGTGATGCTGGCTTCGCTTATGCCAACCAGTCCACCGATATCATAGCTGCCCTCGACCTGGCCACTTGCCGAACTGAGGGAGATTGCGGCACCTGAATTACTGCCGACCAGGCCCCCCAGGCGTATCCCGCCTTTAACTGAACCCAGCGCATGACAGTTAATTATCTGCTTCTCTGAGTGAGGATCTCTGACCACTACTCCGACCAGCCCGCCTCCGGTAGAGGAATGACAGGTTGTTTCCAGATCGGTAATGCAGTTTTCAATTTTGCTTAATACGTTGCCGGTACCATTGTTTAACCTGCCAATCAGCCCACCTGTAAAAGAGCTGCCTTCGACAACACCGCTGCTAACCGTAACATTACTGATAATCGTGTCTGCTGTTTCACCAGCTAATGAACCGATGTAGCTTCGACCGTCAGTTATGCTGACATTGGACAGATTTAGATTATCAATTTCAGCCCCACTGGCTTTAGCAAATAAACCTAAGTAATCACCTGCAGCCCCGCTTCCTCCAATAATACTCAGATTAGAGACTGTAAAACCATTGCCAGCTAAACTCCCTTGGAATCCACTATCATTACACAACGGCGCCCAGTTCGTTTCTGAGCTCAAATCGAGATTAGCGCTTAAGGCAAAATGATTTAATTGATTATTGTGGTTTTCATCCTCAAGCTTTTTAAGTTGGGCAACAGTCGCTACCTGATACGGATTGGCAGCAGAGCCGTTGCCGGCCGCAAAATCGCCAGTTGGCGGCTTTGTTATCAGCTCGATCTCGCTTGCCAGACTTTGTAAATTAGGGGTATCAGCCTTATCCTCCAGTACAAGATACAGGTAATAAGCTGTGGCTGAGCTTAGTTCATCAATAATATGCGTCGTTTCCTCGTTTTTATGAACATCGAACTGGCCATATTTAACTAGGTTGGCTAACTGCCCACTGCTGGCATTTTTAACATCTGCGGCACTGGGCACAACAGCATTGCTGCTAAGGACAACATAGTATCCGACGGCATCCTCATCGGCCTGGGTTTTTACGCTGCAAACTGTTTCGGCCTCTGCACCTTTGTGGGGGTAGCTGGCTGCATTAAGGGGAGCAGTGATGTCAGGCTGAGTAACTACCTCAACCAGGGTCGGCTCGCTCTGCAGATTCCTGGTAGAGGCCCTGTCTTCTAAGACAAAGTAGATATCGTACTCGGTATTGGCGCTTAAATTACCGACTTCAATCAACTTTTCTAACTCAGTTTCAAACATGAAATTGCCTTCGTTCAGGACAACCTCATTCTCAATCTCACCTTGTTTTACCTGGGCAGAATCAGGTGGGTTTGAACCATTTTCTAAAACCACATAGTAGCCATAACCAGCCTCATTGGCCCTGATCACAAAAGCACATGATTTGTCCAGCGCCGAGATATCTTTAGGGTAGCCTGCAGTCAATACCGGTTCCTCAACATCCGGAGCAGTGGTTACCTCCACAACAGTAACCTCACTCTGCAGATTTGGTGTTGCCTGATTATCTCTCAAGACCAGGCAAACTCGGTAATTTTGATTTTCCTGAAGAGACTGTACTGTGAACTCTGGCTGTCCGGCTGGATCGTATTCATAGCTGCCGGCCGCAATAAAGGTCGGCTGGGATTGCTCAACCAGCTGTTGCGGAGTGGGAATGGGAATCATCCCTGAATTATTGGTTATGGCATAAAAGACCGTACCCGGTTCATTGGCTGTGAACTGCACTTTAAGGCTGGTATCTGTTATGTCCAGAGCTTGGGGCGGTTGGGTGAATACCGGGGGATACTGATCTGCGTCGGTGAGCAAATCGATTTTTTTGATACCCGTAGCCTGTCCCTGAATATCCTCGACAATTAAGTAAAAGTCATAGTTGGTTTCTGGCTGCAGCCCTGTAAGAGTAATCGTAGAGACAGCATCGCTAACTGCTAACTCCCCGTTCTTTAAGCCGGGGGCATCGAGACCGTCACTGCCATTTTTAATCTGATCAATATTGGGTTCAGGAGCAGCGTCACTTAATAACACATAATATGCTGTGCCGGTTTCATCCACCTGAAACTCAATGGCACTGGTCTGATCTGTTTTGCTGCCAATACCGGGCTCCATCTCAAAAATGGGCGGATAAATGTCGGCAGCAGTTGCCACAGAAATCACAACTGGCTGTGGGGTCATGTTTTTATTGGCCGACAGATCCTCGACAGCTAAGTACAGATTATAGTCGGTGTCAGGTGCCAGCCCTTTTACGGTAAAGGAATGACCTGTGTCAGCGGTTAACGGTATCTCACCATTGACCTCAACACTGTTTCCCCAGCTGTCAAGAGCCTGTTTAACCTGCTCTGCTGTGGGGGCAGCTTCAGTTTGCGGCAGTACTACAAAATAGCAGGTGCTGTCCTCGTCGACTTCAATGGTTATCTGGCAGCTCCTGTCGACCAGCTCTGATAATAGCGGATAGCCAGTGGCAATCTGGGGTGGATCGGTATCAGGGGTAGTAAAATCTACTATTATCGGACTGGCAGAAATATTCATGGGTATGGCGCTGTCATACAAGACCATGTAAATCTGATAACTCTGCCCTTTAGTTAAATCAGTTATAGATAGCGTGTCCTCACTTCCGGCCGTTAAGTTGATTACTCCGGAACTGTCCACATAATTACCTGCGCTATCCTCCAGCCTTAAGACCTGCGTGGTAGTTGGGGCCGGGGAGCCTGCCGATAAAACTACATAGGCCAAACTGCTGTCTTCATCAGGCTGTACAGTTATATCACATGATGTTTCCGATAATGACGCTATTACCGGATAGTTGTCCACAAATTCAGGGGCTGTTTCATCGTAAACCGGGGGGATCAGGGTCGGATATTGCCCCTCGGTAAAATCCCAGGTACTGGTGTCCCAGCCCTCAAAAGGCGTAGCAGTCTGCATTTCTGCCGTTGTTAATCCTGTTGAACTATCATTGCCTGATTTGTTTACATCGCCAGTTAATGTTTTGTCATAATAGCAGTTTACTTCTTTACTATTGGCCCATCCGGAAAAGGTGCCAACACCACTCCAGGCAGTAACTGGATGGAAGACTACGGCTCCGGCTGAGTAACAGTTTTCAGTTCTGGTTGCATGAGCATTATTGCCTGTAAAACCGGCAGTAGCAGATGCCGACACATGCTTGACCTTGCTGACAACATCAACCTGACTATAACAGTTGCTGATAACACCTCTACTACTATTGCCGGTAAAACCTCCGGTATAGGCTTTATGGGTATCATTATCCAGCGTATCTCCCTCCGGATTACTTGGGGAGATATTGGCAGCCACTAAAATGCGGCCGTTTTGCACATAACAGTTCTCAATAGACCCATCTGTAAAATACCCGGTAAACCCTCCAACAAAACTCGCTGATGAGTAATTTGTGACATCAACTGTTATGTCGATATTCTCCACCCCGAGGTTTTTAACATGGGAGTTTGGCCAGTGAATGATGCCAAACAGCCCAGCTCTGCCGCCTGGGGGATCAGTGACTTTGACATTGCGAATGACATGACCTCTACCGTCAAATATGCCTCTGAAATCACTGATCGGCGTCCACTCCAGATCATTAAGATCGATATCATTCATCAGCAGGACATGTGTGTCAGTGCCAACTGTTGTACTGGCCATATAGGCCAGCTGCTCTGCGGTTCTGATAAGATACGGATCAAATTCAGAACCCATTCCGCTGGCATACCCTGTGGCTATCGTCCCATCCCAAACATCTGTAGAAGCGTGGGCCGGTTTGATATAAGTAAAATTTATAACAGTCACTAAAAACAGAATCAATGTAAAACTCACAATTTTTTTGCCAGATACTCTGCTCATTCTATAACCCCTTTTATTGTTTTTATAAAAAACATTATATAGAGAGGCAATAACAGAATACTGACATCAATTCTACTGAAAGCATCATTGAGCTGGTCGGAATATAGCCAGCTCTTAGCTTTTTATAATTCTTTTAACAGCATTTTAAGCTGCTGCTTAGCCTTGCGTTCCTGAATCCGGTCACCAATAGCCCGGTAACTGTTGATTAACAGCTGCCAAATATCTTCATGGTGGTTTTCGACCCTTAAATAGCTGTTTAAAAGCTGAATTGTCTGGCTATACTGCTGGCTGCTATAAAGATCTTGAGCAATCTTTAGCATTGAGTGATACATGTTTTCTGCATATTGGGCTTGAATACTCAGCAGCCAGCTATAAGATTCGTGAGTCATCAAGCCATTCTGGAAGACATTTAACAGTTGCTGACCGGTACTAAAGCTCAACTGCTTACCTTCGTTGACTGTATTGACAATTTCATTAAAGGTATCTATATCCATCTGCATACCAGTTAGTTCTAAGCTATAAAATCCTTTGCTGTAGATAATTCTCAAACCAGTGCTGTTTAAGGTTTTTCTGATTCTGTAAACGCAGGTGTTTAAATTGGCCAGTGCTTTGGCAGAGTCGGCATCTGGCCAGATAGTGTTTATAATGGATTCTTTGCTTACCTTAGCTTTATTGAACAGCAAGAAAGCAAACAGCTCCTTAGATTTACTGGAAATAAACTCTAAATCATTGCTGCTGCTATCTACTACAGTCAGCTGTCTAAAGCACTGAATATGACAGTTACTTGAACGTATACTGTGCTTTTGAGCTTTATTTAAACGGGAAATCGATTTTTGCAGCCGATTTTTATTAACCGGTTTTAAAATGTAGTCCAGTGCGGCCACCTCAAAGGCCTTAACCGCATAGCACTCAAAAGCCGTAACAAAAATTATCTCGGTATCGATTTGTCTTTCCAGAAGTGCAGTTGCAAAAGCCAGCCCATCTATTTCAGGCATTTTAATATCCAGAAAAAGAACATCTAACTGAAGTTTTGCAAGCTCATTCAGGGCTTTCAGCGCATTGCTATATGCCGCTACCACCTCAATCGTATCAAAGGTGTGTAAAGCATACTTGATGTGCTCTATTACTAAAGGTTCATCGTCGACGATTGCGGCTCTAATCACCTTGGTTCCTCCTCGGCAGGTATTTTAAACTTAATGACTGTCCCCTCACCTGGTTTGCTGTTAATCTCTAATTGCTCCTGGTACGTAGTTTGCAGCCGGGAATTGATATTCTGCAGTCCAATACCTTTATTATCCCTGTTTACAGTCAAAACGCTGTTGATTTGCTCTTGATTCATTCCCTGGCCATTATCGGAAACCACAAATTCAATAAAATTATCGTGTTTGTTAATATTAATACTAATCAGGCCTCCGGCCGGCCTGGCCATGACTCCATGAAGCACTGCATTCTCCACTATCGGCTGTAGAATCAACGGGGGAATTAACACGGTATCAGTTTTTACATTGACCTCAAACTCTACACTGAATCTGTTACCGAATCTAACCTTTTCAATCTTTAAGTAGGCCTCTAAAAACTCAAGCTCGGAAGTTAAGGTAATCAGGCTGTCGTTAGCTGTCTCGGCCAATACCTTGCGCAGATATGTCGACAGATCTTCTATTAAATCATTTGCCTTATCGGCATCCATCCTGGACAATACGCCGATTGAGACCAAAGTGTTAAAAATAAAATGGGGCTTGATTTGGGCCAGCAGGAACCTGCGCTGATGATCAAGTGATGTCTTGATAGCTTCTTTAAGTGCTAATAGATTTTGCACTCGAGCTATCAGCTCATTAGCAGCAAAAGGTTTAGTAATAAAATCATTAGCCCCAGACTCGAAGCCCAGTTTTAAATCATGTATCGTATCTTTGGCAGTTATCAAGACTATGGGTAATTCGGTAGCACTGTAGTCCTGCCTGACTATTCTGCAGACCTCAAAACCATTCATGCCCGGAAGCATAATGTCCAACAATATAAGATCGACTTTATGGGTATTAATCGCCTTCAGAGCATCGTAGCCATTGCCAGCAACTGTAAATGAAATATCTTTATCATCAAGTATACCAGTAATACTATATACATTTGCTGGTTCATCATCGACCACCAGCAGCTGGTATTTCTTTTGCTGCAGATTAGAGTTTAGCGAAGGAGCCCTGGTGCTGACAGCTACTTCACTTAATTGATTATTACCTGACTCTCCCTCACGACCTTTTTCAAACACAACAGTGAATCTGCTGCCCTTATTCTTGGCAGACCAATCCAGATAAATATCTCCGTTCATCAGGTTCATCAGCTTTTTAGAAAGCCTTAAGCCAACTCCCATACCCCCATATTCGCTATCAGTTACAGTGCGTTCAGTAAATAGTTTTTGCTGCTCTGCCCTGGTAATACCAATACCGGTATCCTCGATCCTGATTTGAATGCAATCCTTAAATTGCTGGCATGTAATGGTTACTGTCCCTTTTGGAGTAAATTTAACGGCATTGCCTAATACATTGTAGAATACTTGAATGACTCTGTTTTCGTCACCCCTGATATAAATCTTATCTGCTGCAATACTGTTGTTAATCTGAAGATTCTTGAAGTTAATATTACCAGCCAGCATTTCTACCACCATTTTAATGATGGCAACTACCTCCACATTTCTGAGGTGCAGGTCTAAATCATCACGCTCAATTCGGGATAAGTCTTTAATGTCTTCTACTAGCAAACCCAAGCGTTTGGAGGTTTTAATAACCATTCCCAGATACTCTTTTTGTTCTGAGCTGAGCGTTCCCAGGCCCTCCTTTAAAATTGACTCGGTCATATTTATGATGCCATTCAGAGGGGTTTGCAGCTCATGGGTAGTGTTTATCAAAAACTCATCTTTCAGCTTATCGACTTTAATCAACTTTTGCAGGGCTGAGGTAGTTTCATTGTATGATTCATTTAATTGATTGGACAGGTATAAGATAAGTGTTAACGAGAAAAAAATACTGCTGGCCTGGGCTATCCAGAGGCTGTTCAACCAGGCCATATAATACATAATTAAGGCTACGGTATACAATAGCGGGTATAGAAAGGCAATTAAAAAAATCACGATAGAGCTTTTGCTCATACTGCCATAATCCTTTTTCCTCAGTTTTATAAACATCCTAGCAAATAAAAACACAAAAAAACAGATGTTGAAGATTACATACATATCTGCAAAACGTATGGTGAAGGAAAGAGGTAATAATATGATAGCTAAACCATACCCGCCATAGATAATATAGACAACCCTCGAAACAATTTTAAATACCCTGTCTCTGCTGGCTATCCTTAAAAAAAACACATAAAGAATGGTGCCTGAGTAATCTATCAGCATAATAATTTTTTTGCCTACTGCCAAAGGCAAATTGGGAAAAAACACAAACAGCAGACGTTCACTGTAACCGCTGTTGCTAAAAGCAAAAGCCAGGCAAATGCCGGCAACAATCAGAACCAGCGGATTTTTGCGTTGAGTAGTCAGGTAAATTATTACCAGAACTATGGACATTAAAGCAAGGATAATAATAACAAAGGCATCAACCATCAGATTATTAATGGCCAGCTGTTGAATATCATGGTAGTTTCCCAAAAATATGCTTTCACTTATACCGCTGTAGGGATTAATTTCATTGACAACATGAACTAATATTTCGATATTTCCCCGACCAATTTTAAAAGGAATAATTTTAGGAATTTTCTCAGGCGTTAAATCCGGATTACTAACGACAGTCTGTCCATTTATTATTACCTGGACAGCAGTCATGCTGACCACCGGCATTTTAAGGGCCATAATATTGGCCTGGGTATTTACTTTTGTATTCAATCGGTAAGTCGCTATTCCCTGTGAGGGATAACCGTTTTTTGTCCAGTGGTGAGGAACAGTCACATCTTGTCTTTGGGGCCCTGGATGATTAAAATCTTCAGGATACAGGATTCTACTCCAGTAAAACTCCCACTGGCCGTCTAAAGCCACGACCTCTCCATTATTAAAATTAACAGAGGACAGCTCAGTTATATCTTTACTGGGAACAACTTTGTAGCTGGTATCCAATATGATAAAAGCTACAAACATCACTACTGAGACCAGCACGATTAAAACTGCAAAATGGATTGCTTTTTTACTCATAATATTACCTTTAAATTAATTTTCGTGAGTTTATCTATATAATATTACAAGTTAATTATCATAAAAAGGGGGGATGTTAAATCGGTAGCAAATGTTTAAGGATGCATTCCATAATTGGGATATACTGCTTTATAATCAGATGATAATACAGTGTTAAAGCATTATACGAGTTGCTCAGGACTTACTTTGTTAACATAAAATAAATCCAGCTCTTTGCCTAAGAGCCGGATTAGTTATTTTCAGCTTTTATCAATATGGACTTAATCACCGATGCTTAAGCTACCATACCATGCCAATATCTCTTCTCTCAATTTTGGGCCACAGGAGTATGTCTGGTGGGCATCAGCAATTATCGGATCCTCAAACAAATATAGTTTCTTCTTTTCTGTAGTTTCACGGGAGTTAAATGATACTATACCTTATTGTGTAATTCAAAGCACAGATTGTCATGTGCAATTTATGTCAGCAAAATAATAAACCCGCCATAATTGTATTTCAAAAAAGGCGGGAAAAGTTTTTTATTTTATAAAGCTTAAACCAAACCAAATAAATGGGCCAGCTGAGTGACAATAAAGCATACGATTATTCCGGCAGCGGTTGGTATCAGAAAAGACATAAATGTCCATTTGGCGCTTTGGGTTTCTTTTCTTATCGTCCACAGCGTGGTACCGCATGGAAAATGCATTAGCGAAAAGAGCATGACATTAACCGCAGTCAGTACTGTCCAGCCATTAGCTATCAGCAGGTCTTTCAGTTCTCGCAGGGTATCAAACTCCAGCATACTGCCGCTGGCCATATAGCTCATTATGATGATCGGCACAACAATTTCGTTGGCTGGCAAACCCAGGATAAAGGCCATGAGAATATAGCCATCGAGTCCTATCAGTCTGGCAAACGGCTCCAGGAACAGCGCTGAATGGGTCAGTAAACTGGCACTGCCAATATCGATATTGGCCATTACCCAGATAATTATTCCTGCAGGAGCGGCAATGGCAACTGCTCTGCCCAATACAAACAGTGTTCTATCCAATAACGATCTGATTAATATTCTGCCAAATTGTGGTTTACGATAGGGCGGCAGTTCTAAGGTAAATGATGACGGTAAGCCCTTTAAGATAGTTTTTGACAAAAGCTTAGAGACCAACAGGGTCATCAATATGCCCAGCAGTATTACTGCGACCATAGCTAAGGTAGCTGCCAGCGAATTGTATCTGCTACCCCACAAACCGCCTATAAAGATCGTTGAAACGGCAATTAATGTTGGAAACCGGCCATTGCAGGGCACAAAATTATTGGTTATAATTGCAATTAACCTTTCGCGGGGTGAATCTATTATCCGGCAGCCAATTACCCCGGCGGCATTACACCCAAATCCCATACACATGGTTAAGGCCTGCTTCCCGTGCGCACATGCCCTCTTAAAAAAGTTATCCAAATTAAAAGCTACCCGAGGTAAATAACCCAGGTCTTCCAGAAACGTAAACAACGGAAAGAAGATAGCCATTGGCGGCAACATAACTGATACAACCCAGGCCAGGGTCCGATATACCCCTAAAATCAGCATTCCGTGAAGCCAAACAGGAGCATTGACCTGCATAAACAGGGCTGTCAGGTGGTCCTCTACACTAAACAAGAGATTAGCAAGCATGGCCGACGGATAGTTAGCTCCGGTAATTGTCAGCCAGAACACAGCTCCCAATAGCCCTATCATAATAGGTATGCCAAATACCTTGGAAGTTAGGATTGAATCAATTTTTCGATCTGTTTTGTTGTATTCTTTGTTGGTAAAAGTGACCACCTCAGCGCTGAGCTTTTCTGCTTCCTTGACAATTCTGGTCACTACCCGATCCCTGAAGTTATCAGCATTGATCTCATGTTCCGCTAAGAATTGCTTGGCTTGGTTTAGGGGATCTATTAATATGTCATTATTAAGTAATTCATTTTCCAAGAAATCGTTAATGGAACTGATTATTTTATCTTCACCGTCCAGGAGCTTCAGGGCCACCCAGCGACTATTGATTTTACTGCCTGCTAAACTATTGACCGTGGGCTCAATCATCGCAATAGCGGTCTCAATCTCCTGATCATATTGAACCTGATAAGGAGTCAATTCTTTCAGATGGTTAGCTACCATATGCACTTCTTGGGCCAGATTGCCCAGGCTGCTTTTCTTTCGGGCATTAGTAGCGACAACCGGCACGCCCAGTTTTTGAGACAGGGCCTCGATATCTATGACTATACCTTTACGTTTGGCCTCATCTATCAGATTGACACATACCACGACATCTTTAGTAATTTCCAGAATCTGTAATGTCAAGTTGAGATTGCGCTCTAAACAGGTCGCGTCTGCTACAACAACGGTGACATCAGGCTTGGCGAAGCAAACAAAGTCTCTGGCTATTTCCTCCTCTTCTGATGTGGACATGATCGAATATGTGCCCGGCAAATCAACTAAAACGAACTGTTCACCCTGATAATTGTATTTACCGCGGGCATTTGTAACAGTTTTACCCGGCCAATTCCCTGTATGTTGATTTAAGCCAGTTAAACTATTAAAAACTGTACTCTTTCCTACATTTGGGTTACCCGCCAGGGCAATAATATGATCATCATCTTCACGCACAGCTACATTAAATTTACTACTTATTAAACTTGTTCCTGTCGAATTTTTAGTTAAACCCATCGCTTCTCCTTTCAGCTTTAAAGAATTTGCACCTGTACTTTTGAGGCTTCTTCTTTTCTTAAAGCTATTACCGCCCCTCTGATATAATAGGCTTTAGGATCTCCCGCCGGACTTATCTGGACAGTCTCAACCGTGGTATCAGGTATTAGGCCTAAATCGAGCATCCGTCGCCGGATATTTCCATACACATTTAATTTGGATACTTTAGCTTTGCTTCCAAGAGGTAATAAGCTTAATTGCATTTTTTTAATTTCCAAAATAACTACCTTCCCAAAATTTCAGTATTTAAACAAACTACTTCTCTTTAGAGTATGCAGAATAAAAATGTGCCGTGAAAAAGCATTTTATTTTTTATAAACTTAGATTTTAAGCTTATAGGAGCTTTTAAATATGTTTATACTCTTAATATTTAGGTGTGCAGCACACCTCAGGACAGGCTGTCTGGAATAATAAAACTGTTATTTTGGCAGCTAAAAAGAGGTTTCAGAAATAATTAGCCGATACAGTTAAAATAATGCGGCTCGTATGGTACAATTAGGTCATTACTTTGAAGTTCAAAGTATTGAGACTGTTGATAAAGACTGCACTTTACAAACTGACAAGCTACGGTTAAAGGCTTAGTCGAAGTACTGCCTGGACAGCCTCTTTAGGTTTAGTTTATAGTGTGGAAACGTTATCAACAGTTTATTTTGTTGCCATGGTCAGCAATATAAATATTTTCAAGTTCAAAGTATTTTCAAAAATGTGAGGAGTCTTTGATATGAATTTGCCATTCTTAACAATTGGGGATACTCGGATAGCTATACCTATTATTCAGGGCGCTATGGGGGTGGGAGTGTCTGGTCCCAAGCTTTCAGCTGCTGTTGCCAATGCCGGCGGGGTAGGTGTTTTGTCGGGAGTAGGGATTGGTTACTCCGAGGTCGACTATGACAAAAACCCCGTAAAGGCCGACTTAAGAGCGCTGGTCAGTAAGATCAGACTAACCAGAAAACTATCACCTACCGGTTTTATAGGGATCAACTTTTTAGTGGCCATGAATAATTATGTAGAGATGGTTAAAACGGCGGTAAATGAGGGTATTGATTTGATTATCAGCGGGGCAGGCTTGCCGACCAAGTTGCCAGAGCTGGTCAAAGGATCTAAGGTGAAGATCGCTCCGATAGTATCTTCCCGTAAAGCTGCTGCGATTATTACCAAGTATTGGACCAGGAATTATAATCGGCTGCCTGATTTAATTATTGTCGAAGGCAAAAAAGCTGGCGGCCATTTAGGGTTTAAAGAAGAGGCCTTATTGAATCCCAATAAACCCAGTTTGGCAAGTATTGTTCAGGAAGTAATTGAGGTGCTCAAACCTTATTGTGAAAAGTTTAACAGGAAAATTCCGGTTATTGCTGCTGGGGGTATTTTTACCGGAGCAGATATAGCCAAGCAGCTAAAGGCTGGGGCCGCTGGTGTGCAAATGGCAACTCGTTTTGTGGCAACTGAAGAATGTGACGCCAATATTGCTTATAAAAAAGCCTATATTGAGGCCCGGGAAGATGATATTTTAATTATCAACAGCCCGGTAGGTCTACCTGGCAGAGCATTAAATAATCCGTTTATCAAGAGAATAAGTTCCGCAGGTGAAAAGATCCTGAAATGCAGTCATTGTCTTCAGGGATGCAATCCATTGAGAGCTCCCTACTGTATCTCCAGAGCTTTAATCAACGCGGTAAAAGGAAATCTTGAAAAAGGCTTAATTTTTGTAGGCAGCAATGCCTATCGAATCAAGGAAATGACTACCGTTTCCAAACTGATTGAAGAGTTGGTCAACGAGGCCAAAGAGGCATTATTTAAGTAGGTTTTTTTCATATTACCAGCCATGGAAACAGTTCCTCATGGCTGGTCTGCAACTTAGAACAATATTAGTCAATATATCTAACATGGTGTGTTATGTTATCAGCAAATCTATTAATTTGCTTATTGTTTATTAACAACAAGAGAGAAATAACAACTACAGCAATAGTTATCAATATTTATTGTAGTGAACATAGCTTACTTTTAGCTTTGCTTCAAATGGCGTTTTTGTAAGGTTGCATATTTTACCAGCCTTCTATTAAACAAGTAAATTAGGCCTGGTGTCAATACCATAAATATGGGGATTATACCCCATGGGACTATGTCAAACCAGTTGTAGTTTAGTAGCCTGTGGTTAAATCTACTGTAAATATAATAACTATGCAGTAAACAGATTACTGCTCCACCAAAACTGGCAATAATCCCATACCATACTGCTTCTTGATTCAACAACTGCTCAAATTGTTTTTGGGTCAATCCAACAGCTCTTAACAAGGCAAATTGGACTTTTTTGATCTGAAAGCTCCTTGATTAATCTGTGAATAACCGGGAGGCAAACACAATATAATTTCATCTCTTCTTAGTATAGCTACTTAATATTACAATTACATTTAACTCAGATGACAATATTGTAAGATAGCTTCAATTTTCTAAAATCGGTATCGATATTTTAAAAACAGCCCCCCTGACCCCATTGTAAGCTTTGATATTACCGTTATGGGTATCAACTATGGCTTTGACTAAGGCCAATCCGATACCAACACCTTTAAGTTTAGAACTCCTATTCTTTCTTGTGGTGTAAAAACGATCAAACAAGTGCGGAATATCCTGCTCTGCAAATCCCCCACCATTGTCTTCAATACTAATGATTACTAAAGCCTCTCCTTTTTCAATAGTGATAACGATTTCACCGTCGTGGGGTACCCATTTAATTGCGTTCTTAACGATATTTTCGATAGCCTCAGCTAACCAATAAGGGTCGTGATATACCTTACTCGTTAAATCACCCTGATAGGACAGTTCTACATCTTTATCACCATTTTCAGAAAAGGCCATTTCTACTCCATGTTTAATGGTTTGCAGCAAGATGTTCTTTTGGTAATTGAGCTTAATAGTACTTGCATCGAATTTTGCAATTTTTAACAGGGTGTTTACCAGCCATTCCATTCTATTGATCTGGTTCAAGCAAATTTTAGACTTTTCTCCAATTTCATTATTGAAATTGTCTTCATAAATCATTTCCTGATATAAACTGAGGGTTGCAAGAGGGGTTTTTAGCTGGTGAGATATATTGGCAATAAACTCCCTGATATGTTCTTTTTCTTTTTGCAGTGAATTAACCATGCCCTCTGTACTGCGTTCCATGATATTGAACTGTTTAACAAAAACAGCAAAGGCACCCTCACCATATACCTCATATCCCCCTGTAAACTTGCCGTTGGCAATATCCTCAGCCCAAGTAGAGAGCTCTAAAAATAAGGTATTGTATTTTTTATTGTTATCATAAACAAAATAACAAGCCAGCAAACCAAATATTACACAGCAGCCACTGGCAATTAAAGGTGTAATATTATTGCCATTATCGATTTCAGAGTAATAACCCATTTTTCTTAAGATATTAGCTGCCCTATCACTATCGGCTTCTTCTGCAGCCATGGCTTCTGCCAATTCTTTGAGCTCCCTGAACTCCATGTTGTTTGCTACATGTTGAATGGTGTTGATTACAATGATATCCCTGTCGTGATCAAGCGATACTCTGACAGTAAAAAAGGCTAATACTGATGCAAGCAAGGTCATCAAAATAATAGTAGCCAAAGATTTAGGTTTGCCATTTTTAATCACCCTGATTATCCTCCATAGCCTCGATTTGGTAGCCTACGCCTCTTACTGTCTTTACATTAGTTATGGACTTACTGATAGCAAGTTTTTCGCGTAATCTATAGATATGCACCGATAGAGTATTATTCTCAATGAAAGCCCCTCCAGCATCCCAAATAGATTCAAGCAGCTGGTTTCTGGTAAGCCCCTGATTCTTGCTCTGAATTAAGCATTGCAATAGCTGAAACTCAATAGGTGTCAGCAATAAATCACTATCAGCTATTCTTGCTGTTCTTCTAACCGGATTTAGCGTAATATCGGCAAATGACAGGCTTAATGAATCCGCTTTACCTTTTTCATAGCGACGTAAATTGGCTCTGATACGAGAAAGAACCTCTCTTATTCTAAAAGGTTTGGTAATATAATCATCGCCACCCGCATCTAAACCTCGTACTATATCTATCTCGTTATCGCGTGCTGTTAAAAATATAATGGGGATATCATAGTTTTCTCTAATATTTTTACAGATTGATATCCCCTCATCATCCGGTAGCATTATATCTAATATTACTAATGAAATATCCGTATTTATCTTTTTGCACGCTTCGCTTCCGTCGCTACAAGCAATAACCTTAAAGCCTTCTTTATTGAGGATTTCCTTTAGGCCTTTTTGCAGATAAATATCATCCTCAACAATTAGAACCGTTTGCATGTTACCACCCCTCCAGTCAGGCATTTTTCTTAATATTTCTTATAATTATATCATTCAAGCCTTCTATATATAGCGATAATAGAATTGAAATTATCAGCTTATAGATGAAGATATTGTCAGACTGGTTAATCAAAAGGCCAGAAAGCTAGCTCGGAGCAAGGTAATAGCTGAACAGGAATGGATGAATTAGGTTTTGGTGAAACAAAGATGAAAAGGCGAGCCTAAGGCTCGCCCCCAAATGTCATTAAGTTAAGAAAAGGCAGTAAATATCAAACAGATATAGGCTAGTTCTTTCATAACGTATAGCCAATAGCCGGTAAGCATACTTCACCAAAAAATTAAAATGTTTTACTATCAAATACACTACGGGCTACTGCCACAGCTTGGAGCGCATCTGCGGCATAGTAATCGGCATTGATCATTTTGGCGTACTCTTCATTAAGTACAGCGCCGCCGACCATTGTCTGACAATCGGGCAACTGTTCATTTAAAAGCTTAATGGTCTCTGCCATACTGCTGATCGTTGTTGTCATTAATGCGCTCAGACCCACCAGCCGGGCATTATTGTCTTTTGCTGTGGACAGGACTTGTTCCGGGGGAACATCTTTTCCTAAATCAATTATGGCAAAGCCGTAATTTTCTAATACTATCTTGACAATATTCTTACCTATATCATGAATGTCTCCCTTTACTGTGGCCAGAATAATTTTATGATTGTGTTTTGGGGTACTGCTTTTTTGCAAATGATCCTGTAATAAGGATAAAGCCAGTTTAGCTGTTTCTGCCGATTGAATCAGCTGAGGTAAAAATATCTCCTCTGTTTCATACTGCAAGCCTACCTGATCCAGGGTTGGAATCAAAATATTGTTGATAATGTATTCTGCCGTATGTGTCTTTAAAGCCTGCTGGGCTGAGGGTATGGCCTCTTCTTTCAAGCCGCTGAGAACTATGTCAGCCAGGGGCTGTTGATGGGCTTTTACTGTTTTTAGCTGGTGCTCTTGTTTATTTGTGTAACTAATAATATATTTTTTGGCCTGAACATCCTCATTGCTCAGCACCTTAAAAGCAGCGACAGTATCGATTATTTCCTGTTTGGCTGTATTCAAGATTGGGGCATCTAAACCGGCATGTAAAGCCATGGCCAGGAAAGTTTTATTCAAATTATCTCTGGCTGGCAGCCCATAAGAAACATTGCTGATTCCCAGCACTGTTTTCACACCTAATCTGCTCTTGACCAGATGCACAGCTTTGAGGGTTTCCAAAACCTCTTGTTGCTGAGCAGAAGCGGTCAGTACCAGACAATCAATTAAAATATTCTTCTTGGGGATATGATAAGCTGCTGCTGTATCAATTATTTTCTGAGCAATTGCCAGGCGTTCTTCGGCCGTACTGGGAATGCCCTTTTCATCTAAGGTTAATCCCAATACACAGGCCCCGTACTTTTTAACAATCGGGAATATTTTTTTCATGCTCTCTGCTTTGCCATTGACCGAATTTATCAGCGGCTTGCCATTATAGATACGAGCCGCCTGTTCCAAAACCTGCACATTGGCAGAGTCAATTTGCAGTGGGATATCCAAAATAGTTTGTATCCCATAAACGGCCTGCTTCATCCAGGCGATCTGATCAATGCCAGGCAGCCCCAGATTGATGTCCAATATATCTGCTCCCTCATTTTGCTGAGCGATTGCTTCTTTTAAGATATAAGTAAGATCATTATCCTTTAAGGCCTGTTTTAATTTCGTTTTGCCGGTCGGGTTGATCCGTTCCCCAATCAGCTTAACCTCCTGGCCAAAGGTTACCGTCTGGGCATAGGAGGAGATTGCCGTATAATTTTTTGGCTTTATTGTTCGAGGCTGCACACCAGTCAACACTTTTCTGCAGGCTGTCATATATTCAGGAGTAGTTCCACAGCAACCGCCTATGATACTGGCCCCGGCTTCTACCAGCTGTTTAGCATATTCAGCGTACTCCAGTGGCTCCAGGTCATACCGGGTCAGGTTGTTTCGATATTGAGGCAGTCCGGCATTGGGCTGAACCAAAATTGGCATAGATGAATAGCTGGCAATATCTCTGACCAGCTTAATCATGGTTTGCGGGCCGGTTGAGCAGTTTAAGCCCAGCACACTAACCCCTAAGCTTTCCAGAACTGTAACCATAGTTTCAATATCTGTACCAGAGAATGATCGCCCCGTTTTATCAAAGGTCATTGTACAGAAAACAGGCAAGTTACTATGCTCTCTGGCCGCCAGTACGGCAGCTTTGGCTTCATAAATATCGGAGATAGTCTCGATTAAAATGGCATCACACTGAGCCTGTGCTCCGGCCTTAACCTGGACTGCAAAAAGCTGATAAGCCTCTTCAAAACCCAGTGTCCCCACCGGATAGAGCAGCTGCCCCAAGGGCCCGATATCCAGAACAACTTTCGCTGGTTGTCTGCTGTCTGCTACAGCCTGCCTGGCCAGTTTTATACCAGCAGTGATCAGCTCTTCAGTTGAATATCCGCTGCCCTGTAATTTCAAATCATTTATGCTGAAGGTATTAGTGGTAATATAATCTACCCCACTCGATAAATAAGCCCTGTGGGTCTGATAAACAGCTGCCTCATTTTCAATGTTTAACTGCGCTGGCAGGCTGCTGGCCAATCCCCTATTCTGCAGCACAGTACCCATAGCTCCATCGAACAGTAGAACCCTACTCCGGTTTTCAGACATATTTTCCTTCTCCTTGTACCAAGCAAACAGGTTAATTGCTTTTTTTGAATCTACATTCTATTACATCACAACGCTCACATTTAGTAACCTTAGGGCTGCTATCCTGCTGCAGACCGATTACCGCCGTAATTGATTTACGTGGCAATAGCAGATGGTGTTGATTCACTGTTAGACCTATATCCACGTCTGCCCTCAACAGTTTAATTATAGCTGTTTGTAGGGTGAGTGGAAAATCACCATACCCGGGGCTAAACCGATCAGTAATCTGCAGATTATTTTGGGCAGCCCTCAATCTGATTTGCTCAGTGAGCTGATCACAAATCTGCTCAATATAAACCGAGGCATAGGCATCAAGTATGCCCGCCCGAGTTAAGTCTGTCAATTGATAATAAGCCAGCTGTTGTTCGATCTTAGATCCTAAAGTGACAGCTAAAACATAACATGAATGACTTTCTGCTAAGTGTTTTTTAATCGACTCACCAGTTAACACGACTGCCCCGGGTTTAAGCAGCAATTCGTTTTGCCTGCGGCACAGGTCAAATTGCTTTACAATATACCTTACCTGAGCTAAATCTGCAGTATCCTGCCAGCACTGCTCTATTGTGTAATGGAGCTGGTCATCAACAGCCTGACCCTGATAGCCCAGGTACTGCAGAACCTCGGTTTTATACTGCATCTCGCTCACTTTCCTCTAATTTTTAAGGCCTCGACCACCGATTTGATATTGTTGAACAGCCTGCGGGTAGTCTGGGGCCGGTTCATAGTGTAAATGTGGATACCATCACAGCCAGATGAAAGCAAATCTATGATCTGCTCTGAAGCATAGGCTATGCCGGCATCACGCAGAGCCTGTTTATTATCCTGGTAGCGGTCTATAATTTTTGTAAATTTATCAGTCAATCGGGCTCCACATTTAGTAGCAATTTTGACAATTTGCTTGCCGTTTACCACCGGCATGATGCCAGCCATGATCGGCACCTTAATCCCCAGCTGGCGTGCTTCCTGCACAAAATTATAAAAGTCATTATTATCAAAAAATAACTGAGTTATCAGGAAATCAACCCCGGCTTCTACCTTTTGCTTTAAATAAGCCAAGTCCTGAGTTCTGCTCTGCGCTTCCAGATGCCCTTCCGGGTAACAGCCCGCTCCAATCGAAAACTGATGATTAGCTCTGATCTCTGTGATTAAATCAACAGCATACTGATAGGGCCCCCTGACATTTACTTCAGCTTTACCACTGGGAGTATTACCTCTCAACGCTAAAACGTTTTCTATGCCTAAATCTTTTATCCGGCTAAGCTGGTCATCTATTTCCTGTTTTGTGGAGTTAATACAGGTTAAATGAGCCATTGGCTCTACTTTAAGCTGCTTAATATAGGATGCCAAGCTGATTGTCCGGCTTTTTTCATCGCTTGAACCAAGGGTGGGATAACTAACACTGATAAAATCTGGCTGCAGCTCGGCCAGCTTGCCAAGCGTTTTATTTATTGAATCAAGACTTTTCTGGAGATTGGGCGGAAAAACTTCAAAAGACACTACTGGTTTTTTTTCCAGAAACATTTTTTTTATGTGCATGGTAATTCTCCTTATAATTATATTTTACTCTAAACATCAAAGCTTGGGTGTTTACAATTAATGACAATACTGATACAGTTAATGAGAGCTCGTTAAGCTGTTATTTTGGGGAAATTGCATTTATAAAACCAGTAGCGTTAACTACTGTAAGGGAGCTTAACGAGCTGCCATTAGCTAAAAAAACCGCTTTCGCAGAAATGAAAGCGGTTATTAAAAACGACTTATCTTTCATTTCTGACGAAATGCAGGATTTAGCACCACACATACATGTAGGTTGCCGGGTTTCACAGGGCCAGTCCCTCCACCACTCTTGATAAGGAAGATATCCATATTCGGTTTTTTGCATTATAGCACTGCAAATTAGTTTTAGCAAGGTATTCTAGATAATTTGCTTCTAACAATACTCAAACAGTGCTTTTATACACAATCCAGCAGGACTGACCCCCAAGCTGTTACTGCTCCTTTTTCACTGATCACCTAACCTCGCCATAATTGTCACCTGATTAGCTCTGTTTGGTTTGGATCATCAAAGGCGGTTATCTCGCTTTCAGCTGATCCTTTTTTGGTTGGATAATATTTCGAAAAAACTGAGCTGTTGACAGCACTCACATAATTTTTCTTTATTAATCCATGTAAATAAACTATTAAGAATAGGGTGTTAATGATCAGTCCAGTCACTCCAATATGTTCTTCAATTTGGCTGAATCCGCCATAAGCTATTAAAGCAAATACCAGGCACATTAGAACTGGCAACTTTTTAAAGCTAAAAAAACTGCAATCTGTTTGGCTTGAAACTCTGTGCAGTTGATTACGAAACTGCTGAATATTCTGATGGCGTTTACCGGGGCTGCTCTGGAGAGCCTGTTTTAGCAGATAACCCAGCTTTTCAGAGATATCACTGCATTCAGTGTTGACACTCTGACCGGGCGTAAACAGTTGACCAGTAATACAGTAGTACAGCGTGGCAGCCAGGCTATAAATATCCGCCCTATGATCCACATCCTGCCTGTTGAGCTGTTCTGGGGCTGAAAAACCCAACGACCTGCCCCACTGTTTTTTGCTGTCCCCAGCCTGATGAGCAATGCCAAAGTCTATTAGTTTAATCTGGCCAGTCTTTGTCACCATAATATTAGCTGGTTTGACATCACTGTGGACGATATTGTTACTATGGATATAAGCTACCACCTGGGTCAGCTCTAAAATCAGTGCGATAGCTTCCTGCTCACTCAGTCCTTTAGTTCTGACCAGCAGCTGCTCCAGACTTTCTCCGTCGATGTAATCCATAACAATATAGATTTCCTGACCATATTGGATCACATCATAAATACGGGGCAGCATGGTATGCCGTAACCGTTTCAGGATATCAACTTCATGCCGGTAATCAAACATTAGCTTGTTGCTGACAATTATTCTTTTTATCGCGACAGCGATTTCCAGGGTATTGTGATAGGCCTTGTAAACAATACTGGTACCGCCATTGTTAATTATCTCCTCGATCAGATATTTATTAACCAGGATTGAACCCTTCTTTAGCATGCTTGCACACTCCACGCTTTATTCCCTGATACATAAGGAGTAAGTGGCACTGGCAGAGAACTTTATTTGATCCCCGAGATTGAGTCGAGCCGGGACATTTGGCGTCAACTTCAAGCCATTGAGATAGGTTCCATTGGCGGAGTGCAGATCAACGATGGATAACTTCTCATCGTCCTGTTCAATTCTGGCATGAATTCTACTGACACTTTTTACAGTAGAATCGAACAAAAAACTGGAATTAGTCTGCTGATAGCCCTGTCTGCCGATAGTAAAAAAGCCCTCCAGGAGATCAATGGGTATTTCAGCAGGCAAATTGTTATAGCCCAGATTGTATTCCAGTTTTAAAAAATACTCTGGTAAGCTGTCCCCCGTCAGTAATTCGGTATGGTTCAGTGTAATCAAGTCGTACATATTATGTAAATCATCAGGCTCTCGTTTTGGATTGACTGGCTCCAATTCCTGTTGGTCAAGCTTTTCAGTAATTTTGCTGTTGCTGGCTTTTCTTCTTTTGAATATCGACCAAATAGTTTTACCAGTTGGGAAGCTATCAGTTGTAGGACAATCTTTTAAGGTTTGGTAAACGTCTTCATGGTCTTTTTCCAGCTGCACCTGGTCTGTAACATGACAGCTGGAGTCGCTCTGCTGGTCTGACTGGTTTATCGGTTGATGATTCTCCTGATTTATTTCCGCTGAGTCAGAGGCAGCAGAGATCAGCACTTGCTGTTGCTGCTGTTTATGCTTATCAATAATGAGTTTGATATCCATCAATGTAAAGCCAGACTCCATTAAAACTTTCAGCAGCTCATACAACAACTGCCCTCCCTGCTCTACCTGATAGTCAGTTGCCAAGTGCTTAAAAAAGTGTTTAATCTGTTCATCTGAAGAGAACAGACCGACAATCGGCAGGTAAATAAGCTTGATCGTGAAATCCTCTTTGGTAAAAAACAGGTAGTTGCAATTTAAAGCAAAAGATCTATGATCCAAAAACCAGTCTGAACAGCCTAGCAAAAAAGTGACTAGGTTATCTAACATCTGCAGATATTGATGAAAGGCAAGATTACGGGGAAGATATTTGAAATCCAAGATATTATCGCACTCGTATCTCAGTATATTGGTATTGTTGACAGCTAAACAGGCCATCGGAACCACTTGCTGAGGGGGATCATTGATCAGCGTTTTTAGAGCAATATAATCTAATGCCTGATTTTGAGTCAGTTCAAGCGACAATATTTTTTTACCTGCCAGTATCTGTGTTTTAAACTGTAGATTTTCCATAGATTCTTCCTTTACCTCTCCCAGCCAGCAGCAAACACACTGCGAGCCGGTCTAAACTCTTCCAACCCTATAAAGGTCCAGCTATTTCCACTTTTAACCGCTGCTATTCCCTCGGAAAAGCTTTTAACATCCTGATAAACTGCTCCAATTACTACCTCGCCATACTGATTGATAAAACCCCATTTGCCATTGATTCTGACTGCAGCCAGGCCATTGTTAAACGACCTGGCGTCCTGCCAGATAAAAGGCAGGCATTCTTGGCCTTCTGTATTGACAAAGCCCCATTTCCCTTCTTTTTCAACGGCCGCATACCCACTACTGCTAAAAGCCCGGGCCTTGTGCCATCGATTTTCGCTTACCGTTTCTCCATTGATGTCTATTAGATAGTAACTGCCGTCATTTTGGACAAAGTTTACACCGTTGATAAAGCAGTAATGGAATTGATCGAGTATTATATCATCGTAAACATAATTTAATAGCAGTCTCCCCTGGCGATCACGTATCCCCCATTTTAGGCCTTGCGATACGGCAGTGATGCCGTTGCGATAGCTGCCCAGTTTATTCCAGTGATCAACAGTAATATTAAACTCGGTATCAATAAAAAACCACTTGTTATCAATCTTAACTCCCGCTCTGTTTTCGCTTACCCCCAATATCTCTTCAGCGTTAAAGTCTGCAACCTTAGCATTAAAGCCCTGCCGGTTGACCAAGGTGGTTCTACCGTTATTAATTACCAGTGCCAGTTCGCCGCAAAAATGGGTGGCATAGTCAAATTTATAATCAATTATCAGCTCATTCTGGTTTGATAAATATCCCCATTTGCCATCCTTAAGTACAGGTGCCAGCCCGTTTTGAAAGCTTTGCACCAGATCGTACTGGCCGTAGAACTCGTAGGTTTTGTAACGTATCTGTCGATAAAGGGATTTCAACTTGGGGGCATCAAGCCTGCTCAACCCGTCCTTGAGCAGCTGAAAGGCCGCTGCATACTGATAATCGTCGTATAAGTAAACTACTGCCTCATAGTAGATATTGTCACACAACGTACCATCGCCAATTATCTCCAGCAGGATTTCCAGATACTTTCTCGGATATCCCATTTTTAAATAGATCTCAGCCAGGAATTTTCTGATGCTTTCAGTTTGGGGAGTTCTGTAACCAGCAGCTTTGGTTAAAACCAAAACGGCCTCCTGGTAGATTTCATCTTTGACATACTGCTCGGCATCCAGCAACAGCTCTTGCTGCTTAGCCAGGGTTCTGCTGTTGCTGGTCAAAGCTAGAGTTCACCCCCCGGCAAGTAAAAATATTGACAGTAAAACAGCTATAAGTTTATTGATCTTTAATCTAGTCACTCACTACTCCTCCTAAACACCCAAGAGCAACGTCAAACAGGTGCCCAGTAAAACAAACGGGGCAAAAGGCAGGGCTGCTTTAGTCGATTTGCGCTTAAATATAATTAAAATCAGGCCTGCTAAGGCGCTTAACAGCAAAGCATACACCATTGCTGTTAACGCTGACTGCTGTTCAAGGCTAAATCCCAAAACAAACATCAGCTTAACATCGCCTGCCCCGAGGGCACCTTTAGTAAGGATATAAACAATCAGGAAACTGCCTCCGGTCAGCATCACAGTGATCAGCATTGACGGCAGATAAGTCAAAAGCTGGATTTGGCCGGAGGTCAGCTCCAGACAGGTTAGCACAGTTGTAATGACCAGTAGATGTACTAATATCCGGTTAGGAATCCGCTTTTGGTATAGATCTATCAGGGCCAGGTAATTGAGTATTATCAACAAAAACAGACCCTTAATTATGCTGTAGTCAATGGGCAGCAGACTGTCTGTTGGGGACAAAAGAACAATCTGCAGAGGTATAATAATATAAAATGCAATAGCAGGCATTTTAAAGCATTTTGACTGTTCGGCAACGGATCTGATAAAGCCCTGATACAGTCGGTTAAACACTAATGCTCCTGCTACCCCTAACAAGGTTCTATTTATTATCATTCTGCCCCTCCGTTTGGGAAGACCCATATCCTTTTTTGAGCTTGATGGTCTTGTCGTAGAGTGCTGAACTGTCAATCAGTGCTTGCATCTCCTGCCATTCCAAAGCTTCAATGTTTTCCGGAACTATAACAACCAGTATTTGACTTACTTTAAGATTTTCTCCAACAGCAACCAACTTTCTCTCCTGTGAGGCATTGCATTCTACCATTAACTGAGCTGCAGATGCTATCTTCTTATCCATCACGGCTAAATGTCTACTGATTACTAGTTGAAACTGTTCAATATCATTAGTCGGTTTGGTCGCGTCGTAGGATAGTATTCTAACGATCTCAACAGTACCTTCAGCAGCATTTAAGGCATGCAACCCGGATATGTTTATTATTTGGTAGGGATACTGCCTGCTTTCATTGGCAATGATCGTTTTGCCCCTTCTGAAATAGTTTTTATCATTCCAAATCGATGTTACCGGATTCTGAGTCGGATTGTTCCGGCCGGTATCACCGGTCAGCCATGCTCGGGCTGCAGCCCGCTGAACAATATTAATTCTTAGCGGTTGAAAAACAGGAAGGCCCTGTAGTGCCTGATACCTGACCACTATCTGTAAACTTTCATCATCCTCTAAAAAAACAGTTTCCGTAAAATCCAGGCCTTGAAACCCATCTTTAATTCCATAGCTCTCCAAGTAGTCAGAAACACCGTCGACAGATGAAGGCAGATATTTGGGAAACACAGCCTGAGCCATAGCTCCCACAATCCGAGACTTAAGATAGTACAGAGACTCCTCATAGCCCAGGTAGATCAGGGCTGTTACCAATTTGGCAGGATCATTGGCAAGCTGTCTGATATTCTCTGTCAAGGAGGTAGTCTCAGTATAAATCCTCTTAACTTCCTCAGCTACAGCCGGCCAATCGCTGACTCTGAACTCCGACTTCAGCTCTCTCAACCCCCCAAAAACGTCCAGAACCAGCTCTGCTGTCTGGTCGATGGCCAGGGTTTCCTGGTCGATATCATGCTGCAGCTGATCATTGATTTGCATCAACCCACTGGCTGCGTAGATGTAACTGTAGCTGGCCAGCTCTTTAGCGGTTTGATTCAGCGCAGTCTGGATATTACCGTATAAGATGGTTAATCTGGCAAAGGCAATCAGCATTAAAAGCAGGGAGACGAAAACCATCAGGGTCAAGCTCACTTCAACTGTCATTGATCCTTTATTTTTAGCCATCGACAGTTAATATCCTCGGTAATTGTTGTAGTATATTTTCATCGCTTTTTGACCGGCAGGGTTCATCTCTGTCACTGCCCAGAGCAGAGGAAAGAATATAAAATCTACCAACACTTCGGCCTCAAGTTTAACAGCCGTTTGGGCCTGAACAGTGCGAAATGCTAAGCCTGACAAGTCGCTGGGCTGCTTTGGGGCCAACAACAGAAAGCTCATATTCAATTCAATCAAATTACAGACTCTGTTCAGTAAAACATTTCTATCCAGAGTCAGAAGCAAAAGCCCCAGATAATCCTGATAGGACATTTTAAACTCGCTGTTTTCAGCTTGCTCCTCGCCATTGAGCTCCTCAGTGTTGCCGTCAAAGTATTGTTTTATTGCCTGCACACTTAATCTCCAAGATTGATCTGTCTTAAACAGCACTACTTTCTTGCCATGGAGCAGGTCTTGCAGATCCA
Source organism: Bacillota bacterium (assembly GCA_028280325.1). Classification (GTDB taxonomy): domain Bacteria; phylum Bacillota; class UBA994; order PWPR01; family PWPR01. The sequence continues at coordinate 19,062 of JANQLZ010000021.1, read as the reverse complement.
AATAAGATTCTACAGCAACTATAGCCGCTAAAATACTTAGCTCAAGAACCGGCCCGGTTAAAGGTAACAGGCTGGACCCTGCCAGAGCCAGAGACTCTACTAACCTCATTAAATGCTGATTGCCTAAGGCATATCTGAAGTTTAAGGCATAGCGTAATGAGAATAATAATGCCTTACTCGATACAAGATTATGCCGGGCTTTATTGCTACCTGACAAGCAATACTCCAGTTCGCTGCCATACAGATAATTGCTTTGAGGGCTGAAACTATAGCCGGAAGCAGCCTGAGCATCTTCTGCAGTTGCGGCACAGGTAAACATGGTTGTCAGATATTGCTGCACAAGGATTCTGTCCCTTAAATCAACAGCGAGATTATCAAAGCCGCGCTTCAGATGATTAAAGATGTTTTTGCTGTAGGAAATACTGTCATTTGCCTGCTGGTCAAGCACAGTTTGCCTCCCCTTGGAGCCAAATTCACTGGCAATAGCCTGGGGGATCTCTGAAGCGCCTGTTAGTTCTGGCGGTTCAGTACTGCTGATTGCTTTTTCAAACAAATCTACCGCCTTACTTAATATATTCTGACCGGCTTTTTTATTCCGAGGGCCATAGATCTCTGCCAACCTGTGGTAGCTGGATAGCACGCCATCATCATTGGCCTGGATATAGCGCTTGAAGGAGTTTTCTACTGAAGACAGGCTATTCTTTAGAGCCATTTCCTCTGTTACAGGTACCGGGGGACGGCGTTCCAAATTGTAAAATGGACCAGCCTTAAGCCTGTTGAGGTGTTCTAGGTTATAGCTGATTATTTCTCCCCAATGCCGCTGGCCAGAGTTGTCTTTGCCCACCAGATACACTGTATAGGCAATCTGTTCCGTGCTGGAGATATATTGTTGAAGGGTTATCCTGTTGGGTTCAACATAGTTCACTAACTCAGCAGTATTGAAATCTGTTAACAGCTCCTGGCTTTGCGCCAGCTGTTTTTTGATTTTTTCCAGGCTTGGATTGTCAATGGTATTTTGTTCCATGCTGTCTACTTTTGCGGTCAGGCGATCAATCAGTGAGTGAATCTCGAACATGCCGACTGTTATGCTGTCGCCCAGTTCTTTAATACCGGCTATGTTCTTGAGATGCTTTCTGTAGTAGCTGAGATCAGCATCTCTCTGGGATATTATTTGCTGTGACCTGGTTCTGATTGCTGATATCAATTCCTCCATCCTCAGCTGATAGCCCAGTTCCAGGTCAGGACCCTGGTCAGAGCTATCGTCCAGCTTTTGCAGATTTTCTCTGAGATAATAAATGTCCATAAACAGACTGGTAACCTCGCTTAGCATGCTGTTAGAAAACTCTATGAGGCCGTCAAGTTGAGCAGCGTTGAAATCGTCATTAAACACCATCAACTGGTACAGGCTTTGATAATCAAGGCTCAAAGAAGCCATTTTCTCACTCAAGGCAATTGATTCCTGATACAGCTCAGCCTCACCAGAAAAGCTTTTGAGAAGATTTAACGATTCTAAAAACTCTACAGCTAATTCCAGCGGAAACCGATATTTGGTGTAATCAATAATCTGCCGGTTGAGGACATCCGGGTTAGCCAAGTTGGCATTAGCTAAGCTTGAAATCCTGGTTCGGTCTGTAGTTAGTTGCAGCAGCTGAAAGTCCTGTTCCCCAAAAAGTGTCTGGCTGTGTCCATTGGCCTGGCCCAGGTTGAGGTTAAAGTATTTGCCAGCAGTCAATTGATAATCCTCAGTGGGGGAAATGGCAAAAAGGCCGTACCTCTGTTGCAGCAAGCTGTTATAATTGGCTAAAACTGAATCCAGGGTCAGCTCCCCAGCACCACTGACCAGCTGTTTGGCGGTGTTATAGCGCGTTAAATCAACGAAGGTTCCGGTAACGATAACAACTGGAAGTAAAATAAGCAGTAAAAACACGGTAACTGAACCTCGGTCACTGGCTATTTTTCTCATTAAACCACCTGTTATTCCGCAGTTGTAAACTGCCTGGCTCTGTCCAGAAAGGTATTAATTTTTTCAGATAGATTCAACTTGCCATCTCCTGTAGCCATCCTCAAGGCAAGGTCGGTGTTTCTGACCAGCTCGGCCGGATCAGTGACAATCACTGTACTGGTACCGTTGAGCAGAAACGATCTGGCAGCCCCGATTAAAGCCAGCTTAAATGGAGGCTGGTAATCCATTACTAGCCTGATGGAAATCCTGTTGGATACAAAACAGCTGTCATTGCTAATCTCTACTGTAAGCTGCTCATCCTTCAGCGATGTCTGGCTGACAACAGCTGCAGCCAGGTTCTCAAAGATGCGGATATCAATATTTTTGGCAAGAACATACCTATAGGGCTTTACCTGGCGGTAATCAACAAAATTGATGTTTTGCTGTAAGCTGCCGTTAAAAACCCGCACAAAAGAAGGGTCTCTCAGCATCTGGGCACCCAAAACAGCAATTTGATCTGCAGTTGCTTCCAAAAGGCTTGTTTGAAACCAGATTGATCCATATGTCAGTACAGTTAAGATCAGCAATATTACTAATGGGAAATAGACAGCGGCCTCTACCACCAGAGAGCCGTGTTCCCTAACCAGTATTCTTATCATAATTGCAACCACATTGAGGAATCTAACCTTATTTAATATTCCCTGAGTTTGTTCTAAACCTGGTGAAGAGCTCATTGACCCACGCTTTCAAACCATCAGAAACCAATACAGCCAGAATAACTGTGACTAAAATGATCAGTACGGTGGCGACAATTGGTGATACTCCCAGTTCATCATCAATAAACTTTTTAACCTTGCAGGTTGTTTTCCGGTAAAACATATAAACCTTTAACGACATTTTTCCTCTCCTTGTCTGTTAAACTCCCAGATTAAATAGTATTGGCACGATTACCAGCATCATTATCCCGGTAAAAACCATCATCAGCGGCAGTAGTAATTTGCTATTGGCCAGTTCTGCCAAACGTTTAGCTCGGTGCCTCCGCTCTTCACCCACCACCTTCACCAATTCCAGCAATAACCTGCTTATTTCACTATTACCTTGGGTGTGGGCTTGATCAATTGCCAAAACAAATTCGGCAATCGGCCTCACCCGACAGCTATTGATAAAATCTTGAAAAGCAGCTTTTAAAGTAATACCATTATCCAGCGCTCGACAGACCCCCTGCATTTCAAGGTAGAGCTGTTGATAGCCGCTGAAGGCTGTCACTCGCCAGGCCTGGGTCAGATCAATGCCGGCATTGACCAGCAAAGTCAGCTTAGTTACTACCTGAGGGAATGACCGCAATAAAGCCCGCTTTCGTTTTTTTACTCGGCTAAACAGGTTATCATAAGGCAGATAAACGACAGTAATTATCAGAAGAACACCCAAAAAAGCTGTCCACAAACCTTTTGACGGAGTACCTGTTTCCATAACTATTGTTGAGAGAATCAGCACCCCCGATATGCCTACTAACAGGTTGGCCAGGCTTTCAGCCAGCAGGCTTTTAGTTATCACTGCAGAGTTCGTGCTTCCATAGATTTCGCTCACAGCCTCAATCAGCCGGCTGTAATACAGGTTTTTCTTGTCAATCCTAAGGATTCGCAGCAGGGCAAAACCAGCCAGTATTATCGGATTAGTGTTGGCGTATCGGTCTCTGGCCATTAGTTCCAGACTGTGTTCCAGCTTAAAAATTAACTTTTTCTGCTTTTGCAGTTTGCTGGCCTGCTCAGTTAACAGGGGCTTGCTGCTTAGGGTATCCTGATTATGTAATAGCACTGTTTTTTTGTACTGTTCGATTTTTATTCTATCTTTCAGCCTGACAATTTTTGCTGCAGATGAGGTGATGAGATCATTATCGTTGGCGGCATTAAGCAGATAGAGCCAAAGAAATTTCAGAATTGAAGCAATAACCATTAATAGAATACCTGCAGTCAAGGATACCCTCCTCAGACATCAATTTTTGTTATCTTCAGGGATAAGGCATAGGATAAAATAAATATGACAATAGCTGAAGTCGTTATTAGTCTGCCGATAAAAGTAGTGTGAATAGTATCCATAAAGCCATCCCCCAGAAAGGTCATTACCCCAACAATGATAACCGGCAGTACCAGCATAATCAGCTGCTCATTTTTTTTGTCGGCAATAATCGTTTCAATTTCCATTTCAATCTCTATCGACCTGGCAATCACTTGATGAGTTTTTCTAATAACTTCATCGCTTTTATCACTTTTGCCCTCAATTAAAGCGATAACTGTAGCAAAGCTTTTAATCTCCTCAATCTGACATCTCTTAGCCAGGTTACCTAGGGATTCTTTAAGCGGCCTGTTATTCTCCATCCACATTAAAATTTGCTTAATTTCTATTACAATATCGCTTTTTTCATTGTAAATGAGCAGTAAAGATTTTAAAGCTGAGTTAAAAGCGTTGTTGATGTTTTCTCCCGCTCTCATGGCCACGTCTAATGCCGTCATCAGATCTAAAAACTGCCGTCTAAACTGTTTTTTTCGGCGAATTATTGAACTGTTTATTTTTACTGGCATCAGTGAACAAGCAATGATTAGAGCAGCTACTGCACCCACAGCCACACTGCGATAGAATATATAGAAGGCCATTAAACAAGTGCCAAAATATCCACTGAAGATTGCTCCCAGTTGGAATATGGAAAGCGGGCTTTGCCGGTAGTTTATAGAGGAACAAGGGCTGGTGAACCGCCTGTCAGGCAGATATTTTTTTACTAAACTCTTAGCAAAGCGGGCTAATTTGTCCACTACTATTGCTGATGCACTATCAAACATTACCTATAATCCCCAGCTTTCTCAACTTAGTACTATGAACAAATTCTTTATTGGTTCTGTACAACTGACCGCTACCGCTGCTGCCATCAGATTGTTCCTGAAATTTAAATATTGGATTCAGGCTGATACAATCATCTCGATAGCCTAAAACCTCGCTGATCTCCAGTATTTTTCGAGAATGGTCCGGTAAACGAGAGATAAAAATTATGATATCTAAAGCTGCTGCAATTTGCTGCCGAATAGCTTTTAAAGGCAGTCCGGGGGCACCACTCAGGATCATCGTTTCCAGACGGCTAAACATATCAGTTGAGGAATTGGCATGTCCGGTGGATAGAGAGCCTTCGTGTCCGGTATTCATCGCCTGAAGCATATCCAAGGCCTCTGCACCTCTGACCTCGCCAACAATAATTCGCTCTGGCCGCATCCGCAGTGAAGTCTTGATTAAATCTCTGATAGTAATCTCTTTAACCTCAGTTAGATTTGAGTTTCTCACCTCAAGTTGAACCAAATTCTCTATGCCTCTTATTTGCAGTTCTACAGAGTCTTCTATGGTAATCAGCCGTTCAGTGGCAGGTATAAAGCTCGACAAAGCATTGAGTAATGTTGTTTTTCCACTGCCAGTTCCCCCACAAATAAAGATATTGTACTTTGCTTTGACCAGTTTCTGTAAAAATTCAGCCACTTCATCTGTCAATGATCCGTATTCGATTAGTTTCTTGACGGTTATGGCCTTTTTCGAGAATTTTCTAATGGTAACTATCGGACCCTCGATCGCTATTGGGGCTAAAACTACATTTACTCGAGAGCCGTCTGCTAAACGGGCATCGACAATGGGATTACTGATATTGACCGAGCGCCCGGCTTTGGATACAAATTTAGTAATTATACTAAGCAGTTTTTCCGGGCTTTCAAAACTCTCAGGATACCTGTAAAGCTGCCCTCTTTTTTCTATAAAGATTTTATTATAGCCATTGATCATAATCTCAGTTATCTCGCTATCAGCAATAAGCTTGTCAATCAGACTTAAACCTCGAATAGAGTTAAATATATCTGTTTCCAGGACAGCCCTTTCTCGGTAGTTCATACCGGTGAGAAAGCAGTATCTCTGATGATCTGTACTTGTTGCAGTGGTTTTTTCCTGATCAATTTTCATAACTATGGCTTGCTGGAGCTGCTCATTAGACATCCCCAGAAGGTGGGGTTGACTCTGCAGGTTTGATGCAATTTCTGCAATAAATTGAGATCTGTCTATCATAACTTTTCCTAACATATCAACTTAATCGGACAATTTTGGGCAATATAAACAGCTAAATCACCGGGATCATCGATTTGCATTAGAGGTATTCTTGCTAAAATATGGGCCTTAGTTTTCAGCGGATTGCCGATACTAGCCTTATTGATAATTAAGCCGGTTTTATGTCGGTGAGCAGCAAATACCTGCGCTGCGTTTTCCAGCTGTTGAAGCCGCTGCTGATTGGTTTTACTCACATCGCTGATGATCACCAACTGATCCGCCAAATCCAATAGTTCCATATTTGTTGCACTGATATCAGCTGGGGTGTCAACAATCAGATATTCGCAGAGGCTACAGGAGATTAATCCGCTGATTATTTGACGCAGGTCATCAACTGTCACTGCTTCGATATCAAGAAGATTATCCGGCTGACTGAAAAAAAGAACTCCTGTAGCAGTATCCTGACGACACAGTGACTTGATTTTCAGCTCAAGCTCACTTCCTTGATGCAAACACTTCAGCAACTCGCTCATTCCTTTGCCCGAGCCAGCCTTAAAAAAAGTGCCTGTGGAGGAAAATTTCTCGAGATTTAAGTAGAAAGCTCGATGACCCAACATTGTGTACTTACAGGCCATGGCAATAGCAATAGTTGATTTACCAACCCCTCCGCCTGGAGAAAAGCAGACAATAATCTTACTGGTTTCTCTGGTTTTTAAGGTGTAAAAATTACCAGGATTGCTGTCAGCATAGTAATCAAAAATTCTCTGAACAATTTTAGACACCCTTTGGTATTTATTTATGATCTGATAGTCTTTTAACTTGATATCCAAGAGCAATTCATTGTTCTCGACCAAAACAAGTACCAGACCTATATTACTCGACTCCATAATGGCATTTGCCAGCGAAATATCAGCCAGCAGTACATTAACACTGTTTTTATGTAGGAATTGGGCCAGCTTTTGCTCTTCAGAAAACACCGTGATGGAGAAGCTATGTTTGTAGCTTTGCGCTATAACCGCACTGAGCCTGGCAGCGTAATCTATATTGTTATCGGCAATAATTAAGTTCATTTCTGCCCTCCCCCAAAATATAGCAGTAAATATGTAAAATATTCAGACTGGTAATTAGGTAAAAATCTCGTTCAAAGATTATACATACTAATAGATAATTTTCTTATTACTACTTTATATTTCATATATTAATATTATTCTAATTATAGAGGATTATTTACTAGTTTTCAACCTATAATTTACATTATTTATTATAAAATCAATTTAATTATTAATTTTTCTATAAAAGATTATATTGTTTAAAATATTGTGGAGATGATTCTCGCCCGGGATATAATTCTCTTATCTTTCACTTTCCATGATGTTTGTACATATTATACATTAGGTATGTCTTACTTTAAGACACTAAAAGGAGGGTATAAATATTGACCATCTTTTGTAGAAATCTTCAATTGGCAATGAGAGAAAATCTCCGATTGGCTCGCCGCTATCTACTATTAGCCAGAACAGCACCTAACAGAAGAGTGCGCTGCTTAATGCTATGCTATGCCAGGCTTAACATCCGACAATTCAGATGCAACAGGCTGATATTCCGAAGGTTCTGTTTGGTTTTTGATAGTTAGATAAGTCAAATTGTCTAACTTGCTACAAAATTAAGCTTGTTCATAATACTAATTATGTAATTTGATTATTTACTATCGATAGTAGTATGCTGTATTTCATTGACTATGGATTAGAAATACCAAATGGAAAAGCTACCGCCCCATAAAATTGGGCGGTAGCTTTTAGGTAAATATTTGATTAAAAGGATAGTTGAAGGGGTATTTAACTGCCAATTTTCCACTCTGAGACATCGTTCCAGACTACATAGCCCTCAGGTGTCCTGCTTAATTCTAGTTTATAGATATATGTAATTCCATCCGTTTTCTGTTGAATAGCATAAACATGATTACCGCTGGAATGAATAAAGCAGCCCATATCCTTATCTGCTAAGCTGATACCATGTTCTCTTAGTAACTGCCCGCCTTTGTAAAAAGCCATTGACCCTGCTATAGTGGAGTCTCCAAATAAGCTGGGATACCTGGTTGCCAGCTTCTGCTGTTCATAAACAGGGTAATAGATATAATCTTGGATATTTCTTAAATACTCTGCAGGGGGTTCAAACACCTCAGGTTCTGTTATGGGCATAACCTGTTGAGTACTCCAAATACGATAAACTATGGTATCTCCCTTTCTCTCATAGAGAACCCATTCCTTACGGTGGAGATAAACCTGCTCTTCGCCCTCCAGAGATTTACGCAGTGTATAAGCCTTTGATCCATCTTTTTGAATTAAAGAATTGGGGAATGATTTATTAAAGAATTAATTTGTTAATCTTAATCTTTTGGCATTAATTTAGCATCTCATCTTATATTAACACCAAAATAGACTTTTTTAACATAAAACGGTTCTGTTGGCATGCCAACAAAACCGTCGGAGGTTGCTGAAAAAGTCCGCTCTCTGCGTTGTACGGCTCTTTGCGCACTCGGCATACTACCTCGTATAGCCTCCTTTTGCGCAGAACCTAACGCCTTGACAGCAAACATTTTCAACAACCTCCAAAAAGTAGGCATTTCATTACTGAAAATGCTATTATTGTTAATTGATTTTTTGGCGCATTTTATTATAATAATTACTTTAAGTGTTTTTCACCAGTTTCGTACCGTTTGAAGACTGTTAAAAAGTCTACTCTTTGAGTTAATATTATATGTTTGCTTTATTAAGTGCCATCACATATAGTTCCCACGGCCCTTAAGTACGCCGATTTGGAGATTTAACTTTATGAATTGCCTCATCATTCAGGCCTAAAATGGCCTCGTGAAATGTTTCACTTAGCGTTGGGTGGGCATGAATTGTTTGTTTTATTTGATCAATATGCAAGCGATTCTGCACTGCTAAAGCCCCTTCGTGGATTAAATCTGAGGCATGTGGACCCAAGATATGAACCCCCAGGATAGTTTGAGTACGATTATCTGCTATTACCTTGACAAAGCCATCTTCCTGACCCAGGGTCAGGGCTTTGCCATTTGAGCCAAACATTATTCTGCTTGTTTTGTAATCAAGTCCTTGTTCTTTAGCCTGTTCTTCAGTTATACCCACTGAAGCAATCTCTGGTGACACGAAAATGCAGCTAGGTACCACACCCCTGTTGGGGCTGTTCGCTAACATAATATCTTCTACAGCTATAATTCCCTGATGTGAGGCAGCATGGGCTAACATATTCTCCCCATTGACATCACCAATAGCATAGACATTACAGATGTTTGTTTGGTAGTTTGGAGCTACTTTAATACCCTTATTACTAAACTCAATCCCTAAAGCTTCCAGGTTTAAATTGTCTACCAACGGTTTTCTGCCTACCGACAAGAGCACCTTCTCAGTAGCTATCTCATTCTCACCTTTTTTGCTTTCGACCACGACCTTCACACCATTGCTTTCGGCAATTATTTCTCTCGCCCTGGTTGAAGCCTGGATGGTTATACCCAATTTTTTAGCCAGGGATTGGTATCTCTTAGCTATGGCTAAATCCATTTGTCCGAGGATATTTTTCATGGCCTCTATTACTGTTACCCGGGAGCCAAAGGCGTTATAGATATTAGCAAACTCCATACCAATCACTCCGCCCCCAATAATAACAATGCTTTCAGGCACCTCCATAAACTGAAGGGCTTCCACTGAGGTCATCACGTGGGCATTGTCTACACCCTTAATGGGCGGTATTATTGGAGCAGACCCTGTAGCAATGATGATATAGTCGGTGTTTAAAAGCTCACTTGAATTATCCTGGTATCTAACCTTAATCGTCTGTTTATCGATTAAAGAGCCCGTTCCAGTTATAATTCTAATCTGGTAAGATTCTAGTATTTGCTTAATGCCTGAAGTGAGTTTGCTGACAATATTATCTTTACGGTCATTAACTCTTGACATATCAATACTGTAGTCTGAAATAGAAATACCCAATTCTTCGCTCTTTTTCAGTTCATACAGGAACTCTGCATTTTTGTACAGGGCCTTGGTCGGGATACAGCCTCTGTTAAGACAGGTACCCCCTAAATCACCTTTTTCAATCAAGGTCACCTCAGCACCTAACATTGCTGCCCTGATAGCCGCAACATAGCCACCGGGGCCTCCCCCAATAATGGTTATTCTCTTAGTCATTTCGTTTTACCAATACCTAACTGTTGGTATATTTTAGAACTAAATCCCGTGCAGCTTTCACTTCGTCCAGCCTGCTGACTGGCGTACAATGGGGGGCTGTTTTCAGCTTTTCAGGGTCCTCTATGGCCTCATGGGCGATAGCGATCAGCGCATCAATAAAGCCATCTAGGGTCTCCTTGTTTTCAGTCTCTGTCGGCTCAATCATCAGGGCACTGTCCACTATTAATGGAAAATAAATAGTTGGGGGATGATACCCGTAATCAATCAACCTTTTAGCTATGTCAAGTGTGGTTATGTCGTGCTCATTAGGGCCGATACCAGCTAACACAAATTCGTGTTTACAAACATGGTCAAACGGCAGTCGGTAATGCTTTTTTAACCGCTCTTTCATGTAATTGGAGTTTAGTACGGCCAGCTCACTGACTCTTTTCAGGCCATTACCACCCATAGTCAGCAGATAAACATATGCTCTGACTAAGATCCCGAAATTTCCATAAAAGCTTTTTACCGAACCAATCGACTGAGCAGCAGAGCTGTCTAAAACATATTTTCCGTCTTTTATTACAACCCAGGGCATGGGTAAAAATTCTACCAATTTGTCGACCACACCTACCGGACCGCTGCCAGGACCACCTCCACCGTGAGGGGTGCTGAAGGTTTTGTGTAGATTATAATGAACAATATCAAAACCCATATCTCCGGGGCGAGTTATCCCCAGGTTAGCGTTCATATTAGCACCATCATAATAAAGCAATCCACCGCATTCATGGACAAGCCTGGCGATTTCCACAATATCCTGCTCAAACAGCCCTAGGGTATTGGGATTGGTCAACATCAGCCCGGCCGTATCGCTATCCAAGACAGCTTTGAGCTCGGCCAAATCAACCGTGCCCTGAGCATTGGATTTTATCTCCACAGCCTGATAGCCGGTCATTGATACACTGGCCGGATTAGTACCATGGGCAGAATCAGGAATAATTATTTTACTTCGATGACCTTGGCCACATTGCTGATGGTAGGCTTTGATGATCATTAAACCAGTCAGCTCACCTTGTGAGCCGGCGGCTGGCTGCAGACTTACTCGGGCCATACCAGATATTTCTGCCAATATATTCTGTAGCTCATACATTATTTTCAGAGCTCCCTGCACTGTTTCCTCTGGCTGAAGCGGATGCAGCGAAGTAAAGCCAGGCATTGATGCCAAATTCTCGTTAATTTTGGGATTGTACTTCATTGTACAGGACCCCAACGGATAAAATCCGGTGTCAATACCGTAGTTTTTATTGGACAGCAACGTGAAATGCCTGACCGCGTCCAATTCACTGACCTCCGGCAAAGCGGGCGCTTGCTGGCGTAAGAACTTTTCTGGCAGCAACTCAGCTGCCTCTTCCATTTGCACATCGCATGGCGGAAGCATATAAGCCTGACGGGTTGGCTGTGACAACTCAAATATTAGTTTGTTATACTCAATCATAATGCTCCCTCCATCTCAGATACCAGCTTGTCTATCTCTGCCTTAGTCCTCTTTTCTGTTACACATAAAAGCATTGAGTTGGGATACTGAGGATATTCCTGGCTGAGGTCATATCCCCCTAAAATATCGGCCTGCAGCAGTTTGTCATTCAACTCAGGAATTTCTACTTTACCCTGAACAGCGAATTCCTTAAAGAAAGGTTTGTCGAATAACAGGCTGTAACCGGGCAACCGGGCAATTTGACGGGCCGTGTAATGAGCTTTTTTAACACACAATGAAGCTACCTCTACCAAACCCTGTTTGCCCATTGTCACTAAGTAGGCTGCCGCCATTAAGGCATTGAGAGCCTGATTGGAAGTTATATTGGAGGTAGCTCTGGCCCTTCTGATATGCTGCTCTCGAGCCTGCATGGTTAAGACAAACCCCCGCTTATCGTTGGCATCCACCGTTTGCCCAGCGATTCTTCCCGGTAATTTGCGCATCAGCTTTTTGGTAGTAGCAATAAATCCCAGATAAGGACCGCCAAAGGAAAGGGTATTGCCTAAAGACTGGCCCTCACCCACTGCAATATCCGCACCCAATTCACCAGGGCTCTTCAGGATTGCCAGCGAGATTGGGTCAACGCTGAGGATTAATAATCCTTTCTCAGCATGAACCGCCTGCTCAATTTCAGCTATGTCTTCAATAATCCCCAGAAAATTGGGGCTTTGCATAATGACAGCTGCTGTATCCCGGTCAATTGCAGCTTTCATTTGCTCGACATCAGTACTGCCGTTATTTTCAGCCACCTCAATCAGATTCAATCCTTTGAACTTGAGATACGTTTTGAGTACTTTTCTGGTTTGAGGATTGACTGTTTGTGAAACAATTATATTTTTTCGCCTGGTGCTGGACTGAGCCATAAAGGCAGCTTCAGCACAGGCAGTCGCTCCGTCATAATGGGAGGCATTGGCTACCGGCAGGCCTGTTAGCTCCGAAATCATCGTTTGATACTCAAAAATTACCTGCAGAGAGCCCTGACTCACCTCCGGTTGATAAGGCGTATAGGCCGTGTAAAACTCTGAGCGACCGGCAATATGCCTGACAATGCTGGGAATGTAATGATCATACGCACCAGCACCTAAAAAGCAGGCCAGCTGGTCTGTTCCCCGATTCTGAGCTGCCAGACTACTTATTGCAGCACTAACCTCCAGCTCAGATAATGAGTCTTGCAGACTCAATTCACCCTGAAAGCGGATGCTCTCAGGGATATCATCAAAGAGCTGTTCAATACTGTTTACTCCAATTACTTTCAGCATATCCTTAACATCTTGTTTTGTATGCGGCAGGTACGGATGCATTTGAACCCCTCCTATCTGATTTTTAGTTTGAGTCGATGCTGTTGCAAAACTGTTCGTATTCTACAGCATTCATCAGCCCGTCCAGCTGCTTCGAATCATTCAGCTTAACACCCACTATCCAATTTTGGTAGGGGTCAGAGTTTATCAGCCCAGGGTCATCCTCCAGCTCAGTATTAACCTTAATAACAGTGCCGCTCAACGGCATATAGATATCTGAAGCAGCTTTAACTGACTCCACTACTCCAAAAACCTCACCCTGCTCATAAGCGGCATCGTCCTCGGGTAATTCAACATATACTATTTCACCCATAGCATGCTGGGCATAGTCTGTAATACCAATCAAGACGGTGTCCAGATCGACCCTAACCCACTCGTGCTCTTTTGTGTACAAACAATTTTCCATGATTATCATACAAAGTACCCCCTATATTTTTTTGTAGTTTTTGCTGTAAAATTTTTTGCTGATTACTTTGGCTTTAACAAGCTTTTTTCTGACCCTGATAAAGACAATTGTACCTCTCTTACTATAATCGATATTGACAAGTGCCAGGCCAATAGATTTACCAACTGACGGCGCTTTGTAGCCAGTAGTTACCCAGCCAATATCCTCATTTTCCTGATTAACTACCTGATACTCATGCCTGGCTATTCCCTTTTCCAGTAACTCAAAGCCGACCAGTTTTCGTTTTAATCCGGCTTTCTTCTGCTGCACGAGAGCGTTTTTGCCAATAAAATCTTTGTCCAGTTTGACAAAGTAGCCTAAACCAGCCTCTAACGGAGTAATCTGCTCCGTGAGTTCCTGGCCGTACAGCGGTAGCGCAGCCTCAAATCGCAGGGTATCTCTGCTACCGAGGCCGGCGGCTTTGAGCCCTAAATCCTGGCCGGCATCCATCAACAGCTCCCATAATTTTATGGCTAATTCATTATCGGTGTAGATCTCAAATCCATCCTCACCGGTATAGCCGGTCCGGGATATTAAGCAGGCAATGCCCTGCACATCGACATTATCACGGAACTGAAAAAAGCCGACGCTGTTTAAATCCTGGTCCGTTAGCTTTTGCAAGATCTCCTCAGCTTTGGGGCCTTGTAGAGCCAGTTCAGCTGTTTGGTGGCTTATGTCAGATATCTCAACATCGTAACCACTGGCATGCTTAACTAGCCAGTCGTAGTCCTTTACTGTATTGCTGGCGTTGACTACCAATAGAAACGCAGTTTTATCGTATTTATATGCCAGTAAGTCATCGACAACTCCTCCGTTTTCGTAACACATGAATGAATAGATTACATCATTATCATTCATTGCTGTGACATCATTGGTTAAAATGTACTGCAGAAAACCCTCAGCATCATTTCCACTGACTGTTATTTCTCCCATATGGCTGACATCAAACAAACCAGCTGCCTGGCGTACGGCCAAATGTTCTGAAGTGATGCCTGTAAACTGCACCGGAAGTTCCCAGCCAGAATAATCAATAACCTTACCCTGATATTTTTGGTAAATACCGTAAAGCGGTGTTCTTTTGCCTCCCATTTTACGCCTCCTTACTAAGTTTAAATTACACAAGTACTCAATAATTATGCTTTTTAAGTTCCAAATAATCTCAGGTACAATAAAAGGACAAGACTGCACACAAAAGCGACGCGCCATCTTATCCTCTGTATTTTTACCTGAGAGATTCTATCAGCAACTGATATTGCTCCTTCGGTTCTAATTAGACAATGAAATACCAATGTCATTAGCTTTCCAGAAGTCCATCCAGTAACGATCCTGGGGCCTGAAAGTTTCAGTAAAATACTGGCAGTATATTACCTTACCTCTTCGGCTATCTACAATAGATATCTCTCGCTACCTTCATCTAGTGTCTATAAAATTATTAATATTATAGGATAAATTATGATAAATTACAATAGGAAAGACTGTTTACACGATAAACAGATTAACGATCTGATCAGTGATTAACATATTTAGCCTTGCTAACTGCATTGCTTATTATCTATAATCAGTACAATAGCTTTAAGGGGGCTTGATCATGTTATTTTTAGTAAGTGAAACCTTCAATCCTTATTTTAATATCGCCACTGAAGAATATATTTTACATAATTTTGCTGAAGACATGTTTTATTTGTACCGCAATTCACCGAGTATAATTGTCGGAAAAAACCAAAACACCCTGGCGGAAATAAACTATGAGTACGTTAATACCCGTAAGATTCCGGTAGTGAGGAGACTATCAGGAGGTGGGGCTGTCTTTCACGATTTGGGTAATCTCAATTTTTGTTTTATTACTAAACGTGCTGGGCATGAAGGTATAGATTTCAGATCGTTTACGACCCCTATAATTGATGCTTTATTGAACGTAAATATTAATGCTAAATTCACAGGTAGAAATGACTTAACCATCGACGGCAAAAAATTTTCTGGCAATGCTCAGTATCACCACAAAAGTAAAACTCTGCATCATGGCACATTGATGTTTTCTGCCAATATTAATGATTTATCAGCTGCCCTGAAAGTTAAACCCTCCAAGTACCAAAGCAAAGGGATTAAATCTGTTAAGAGCCGGGTAACTAATATCGCCAGCCATCTGGAGACACCCCTGACTATCGAACAGTTTATTGACTTGATAGCGAAACAGGTAATAAGTAATGATAAACAAAGATATCTTCTAACTGAGGTTGATAAAAAGCAAATCAATGTATTGGTTAAAAACAAGTATAATACCTGGGATTGGACCTATGGTAAATCACCATCTTACACCGTACATAATGAGCTAAAATACGATGGTGGCACAATTGAGTTCTATGTTGATGTAAAAAAAGGAGTCATTAAAAGTGTTAAATTCTTTGGAGATTTTTTTGGCACAAAAGATATAAATGAAATTGAAAACACCTTAAAGAATATTGATTATAGCGCTGAGGCGATAGTTTCGGCCCTTAGTGACCTTAATATCAGTGACTATTTCTCCAAGATCACAATAACAGAATTTACAAAAGGTTTTTTTGCTTAGAAGAACTAGGCAGAGATTGTATGCGGAGTTATTGCCTGACTTTCAGTGTGTTAACTCATGTTGTTTAACTGGAGCCTTGATTGGATATGACAAGTAAAAATTCTCCGAAAGCTCTAGATAGCTTAATCAAAAAAGTCAACTGAATTTAAATATCTAATGACGTATTGTATAATGGATAATAGAGGGGTATTAGGCATGCTTATTGAGGTTATATCACAACCCTCAGATTATATTCCTGTGGCATAGGAGAATTAATATGGAAACAATATTGAGTAAGATGATGCAAAAGACCGATATGGAAGTCATTGTTCAAGATGCAATTAATGACAGGGGCAATATCGCTTTGCTAATTGACACTATAAAAACTGAAAAAGGAAGCATTAAGTTTGGCTGCGAAAAAACTCTTCGATTAGTGAGTGAAAAGCATCCAGAATTAATCTACCCCTATTTCGACTTCTTTGTAGAGCTGCTGGATTCGGAGAACAGCTTCTTAAAATGGGGGGCTATTCTAACCATAGCCAACCTTACAGCTGTGGATGTAAATGGTAAGTTTGCAGCAACCTTTAAAAAATACTACTCCTTTATTAAAGGTCCCCAGATAGCTGCAGCAGGTAATGTGATGGGAAGCAGTGTCCGAATAGCGGAGAATTTGCCAGAGCTTATTGACAGAATAGTAGCTGCTATATTAAAAGTGGATGGAGCAACTTATATATATAAAGGAGAGGTATCATCTGAGTGTAAAAACGTCGCTTATCAGGCAGCAATCAATGCGTTTTATATGCTCTATGACAAAGCATCGAGTAAAAATGAGATCATGGATTTTGTGACAAGACAATTAGAAAATCCGAGAGCAAAGGCCAGTGCTGCTGCTCGGAAGTTCATCAAAAAGTATTCAGATTAATAGCTGATACTTAAAAACACTCTGCTATAGCAATCGTTACCTCGTAAATTTAAAACAAAAAAATGAACCAATACTGGTTCATTTTTAATTGACGGTTTTTAAATGTTTTATAATAAAATTAAATGCCGTGCCTTACATTCGACAATATACTTCCAAGTGTTACCCAAGTAGTTAGCTCGAATCAGGCAACCCCACGGCACACAAGAGTGTCCGCTTACCGCTGCTTCCTTCCGGACCTGACGGGGTTCACAGATTCCTGTTGCGTCGGACCCAACTGTCAGCACCACTTGCCTGGGTCAAGCCTCACAAATACAAGCCTCATTGTAAGTATTCAGCCCTGCTGTAGCGGATTGCAGGTTGAGGGCACCGCTAACTCCCCACCTAGCACGACAAACTTGAAAACTATGGCGGAGAGAGTGGGATTCGAACCCACGGAACGTGGATACGTTCACTCGCCTTCCAAACGAGCGCCTTCGACCTCTCGGCCATCTCTCCGTTTATCTGCAAAAAAATTGCTCAGCAATTCACTGCTTCTGTCAGCCAGAATTCCGCCCAATACCTCAGTATTATTGGGGAAAAGTGGCGTTCTAATTATATCTGTGACTGAACCAACTGCCCCGGCTTTTGGGTCATATGCTCCAAAAACCAGTCGACCCAAACGAGCCTGAAGAATTGCTCCAGCACACATGATACAGGGTTCAAGTGTAACATAGAGCGTAACGTCTGTCAAACGCCAGTTATTGAGATCTTGTGCTGCTTTTTGCAGCGCCAGTATTTCAGCATGAGCCGTCGGATCAGGTAAAATCTCTCTCCGATTATGGCTGGTGGCCAAAACCATATCACGATAGACAGCCACCGCCCCGACAGGGGTTTCCCCTAAATCATATGCTCTTTGCGCTGCTGCCAGAGCTAAACGCATATAGTTCTCATGGTATTCAATTAGCTTGGGTCCCAGTATCATTTATAATCACCGCATAGCTGATATATTCTACTCAGTACTCGAGTACTTAAAGACTTTAAGTACCCGCTTACTGTGCAAAACAGATCATTGTACTGGCGTTTATTATACTATAACCGGGTGGGGTTTTAAAGAATAGAACGTTGGTCGGGGAGAACAAGAGTTTTACATAGAATTAGTGTCCTAAAGATATAAGATTTTTAACTTTATCTGCCACAATAGAAACTCCTAACGACGCTTTTTTAATTTGCTTTCCTGTTTTTAGATAGTGTTCAATAATTTTAGGCAGCACACTTTTAATATCAACATGTTTTTTTAACTTTGCTACTTCCTTATTGCCCTTTTGATTTAAAGCTGAAGCAACAATATTCCATGTTCCGGTTACAGTACCGTTATCATTTGCTTTAACATTAACTTTCAAATGTATTACCAGATTTTCATGCACACGAACTAAATCTACATATTCATTTTTCACTACAGCAGTAATTATCCAGATGCCCTCTCCAAAAACATTGCTCTTATCGGTTCGAAATATACAATCTATTGCAGTCTTGCCGCCATTGTCTGAATGAAGCACTTCTGCATTCCATCCTGGTATCCAATCTGCTTCTCTGGCCGGACATAGTAATGCAAAAAAGGTATCAATATCAGTTTCGCAAGTGCCTGAAAAACTCATCCGAATTTGCTCTAATTTTTGAGTTAGGCTTAAAAATCTGTTAACAATTTTGTCTGATCTTGTTGTATCGTACTTTACCATAATTACCTCCTTGAGTATTGCTACTATACACAGATTATAAAATTTTTTATAGCAGGCTGTTTAGTTTATGAAGAAAATCCAAAATAGTCTCTTTTTGTGGTGGTGTATAGTCGGTTAATAATGTTTCAAGGGCTTTAAACGCTTTCCGTTCAAGCGTTCTCCCTAGTGCAAGTAATCTCTGCCCTTTTTCAGTAAAACTTAATTGCAGCGCGTTTTTATTGTAGTTATCAATTTCTTTAATCAGATTACCTTTATCTGCCAGCTTCTTAATGATTTGTGAGACGGCACCTTTGGTGATACCCAGAGATTGGCCAATCTTTGTCAGGTTCTTTGAGTTTTCCTCACATGTGGCGATATGTAGAATCAAATGAATTTCAGCAGGGAAATACTTGTCACCTTCAAATTC
>JANQLZ010000153.1 GCA_028280325.1 Bacillota bacterium | reverse complement strand
CTCAAAGATATACTGTCTCGTATTATCTTTGTAGAAAATTTCTTCTATTCCTTGACTTAGCCTCAATTCTGTGAGCCACGTTATGCCAAACGTTTCGTCGTTTATTTACTCTTTCTACGAAGGATTCCATGAAAACATGTTGGCTATACGTTATGAAAGAATTAGCCTATATCTGTTTGATATTTACTGCCTTTTCTTAACTTAATAACATTGAGGGGGCGACATAAGATCGCCCCCTTGTTAATTATTATGTTATCTTCATCTATTTCCTCATACAAAACAATAGTCTAACCAGCGTTTAGCCATTGTGAAATCCAATCTCCCAACTATGGCAAGCAATTGTTCAGCTATCGTAAAACCTACTGCTAATATCCTTAATCAGTAGCGGCAGCCTGAAGATGTGAATGCAGTATTTCGGTTAAGGTGACCAGAATATCTATCTCCCAATTCTGAGGCAGGCCGTCTACTGTAGGTGTTTGCTGGCCGCTGATTCCATCTACTGCTCCTTCATTGACAATTGCTGTCAGCAGTGAAACCAGCTCTTTTTTGCTGGGCAACAAATTCCTGTTAGCATAGTAAGACAGCAAAGCGGTCATCGCGTAGCCCGCCCAGTTGCTGACTCCGGCACAGATACAGTACTTAGCAGGAGTAGTGGAGCAGATTTGAGCTCCTGATTTTACATACTTTGTTATACCAGGGGATAATCTTCCCAAGCCTAACTCATTTCCGCCATCACCTACACCAATTGTCTCAATATTGTTTTGAGCTGCATGTTTAAAAGCCAGATCTAATTTGGCATGATATTGGGTTACTTCGATTCCTCGATGATTGTAGTAATTGCCGTCCACCGCTTGTCCAGGGCGTTCTATTGATACAAAATGGGTTGTATCGGCGGTAGTTAACGACTCTAAACTGGGAGTAGATTCCGGTATTAAGCATTTAATTTCCGGATTATAGCCAACACTTTGGGAACCTAACTTAATTATTTTTTCAGCGTGGTTATCAATGACAATAGTAATTTTCTTACCGATCTGTTCTAGAGCTCTTGCCAGGACAATTGCCCCTGGCGGACCATCGGTTTCAATAGCCTGAGAACCTTTGATATAAAAGCCTGTAGTTATTAGCACATGCTTTGAATTATATAAGGACTTTACTGCAGAGTTTAAATCACCGATATGGGCCCAGTCGTTTAGCTTTCTGTTACCTGGATCCTGAAATATAATCTGTTCCAGTTCTTTAGCAAGAGTTCTCATTTTAATCTCCTTGTCTACTTGAGTTCTTCCTCTTTAATATCACTAACAAACATATAACCTGGGGCATGAGTGATCATCAGCGGTGGCTTACTGACCAAAGCTGCCAGCTGCGGGGTAACCCCACAGGCCCAGAAAACAGGTATTTCCTGCGGTTTAATTGAGACAGCATCGCCATAGTCAGGCTTGTTAATATCTTTTATTCCGATAAAGCCAGGATCACCTAAATGAACCGGACTCCCATGAACATGAGGAAATCTGCTGGTAATTTCTACTGCGCAAATGGCATCTTTGGCTATAAACGGTCTCATGCTGACTACCATCGGGCTTGATTTAAATCTACCTGCTTCCTGGCAGCTGATATTGGTTATATACATCGGTACATTAACTCTTTCAGTGATGTTTCTGATCTCTAATGAGGCTTTCATCAAAGCCAGTTCAAATGAGAAACTGCATCCAATCAGAAAATACACAAAATCGGGTTGCCAGCAGTTCTGCAGATCTGTTACTTCAGCCGTTAGCTCGCCATTTTTGTAAATTCTGTATTTAGGTATATCAGTTCTAATGTCGGCATTATCAGCCAGTTTTGAAGTAAAAGGTGAACCAATATCACCAACTTCAAGTACTGGACAAGGCTTAGGGTTGCGCTGGGCAAATAATAAAAAGTCCCAGGCCCAGTCTTGAGGCAGTACTACCAGATTGGCCTGTACATAGCCAGAAGCATGGCCTGAAGTTGGTTCAACGAATGAACCACACCTTATGTCGCTCCGAAGGTCTTTACCTGTTTTGTACATTGTATTCAATCCTTTAATGCAAAGATGCTTCAATTTTATACGGATAAGACAAATATGGCAAGTAGCATTATTTATGTCCTTCTTCAGGAACTATACAAATGAACTCAAATTTCTCTTCTCCGTTATTCATAAACTGATGAAGTTTTCCAGCAGGTACGTACGCATACGAACCAGCTTCAAGGTGATGGTTTTCTCCATCTAAATGCAGTATGCCTTTACCGCTGATAATATAATTGATATGAGGCCAGGGATGGCTGTGGCGAGGAGTATGCCCTTCATTGCCCAGTTCAAAAACTCTCATTACATGCCCTTTCCAGCCCTGATCTGGGGATAGCAGCACCTTCATCATCGCATCCTTTACTTCAGAATGTTCTATTATTACTGGTTGTACCTTATGCTTATGGGAAACAATCATTATAAAATCCTCCTTAAATATTTATGCATGTACATTATAACAAAGCGTCAGCAGAAAGGTAATTGCTGCGACCACGCTGCTGTCATATTATTTGCAAAAACTAATTATTATAAAAAAATTTTAAGAATACCGGAATGAGAGCCTAATTTGCCAAGCATGATATTGAATAGCTGCTTTTCAGCAGGCTCAGATGGACAATATTAAAACTCTCTTGTTTACTACATAAATAAAAAAAATATACACAAACTAAAAAAAAGTGATCAGGAGAAATAGATTGTTAATACCAGGAATTAGAGCATTTATTTTGTATCTGGCAATGATTATCGTGATGAGAATGATGGGAAAGTCTGCTATAGGTCAACTGGAACCTTTCGAGTTTGTTCTGGTTATTTTAATAGCAGATTTAATATCTGTACCAATGGAAGACATAGCCGTGCCTTTGTATTCCGGGGTTTTACCTTTGGTGACGATTATGTTTATGCAGATAGTTTTTTCATGGCTGGCGATGAAGTATAAAAAATTCAGAATGGTTTTATCCGGTCAACCCAGCGTAGTAATAAATAAAGGCAATATTGAGGAGAAAGAACTGAGAAGAATCAGAGTAAGCATTGATGATATTATAGAGCAAATCCGTATTCAGGGTCACGCTAATTTGTCGGATATTGAATTTGCAATTCTGGAGGTTTCAGGTAATATCAGTGTTATCCAAAAGAACACCGAATCCAAACAAAAACAGCAGTTGCATTTACCAGCTGTATTAATCAATGATGGCGTGATATTAAAGAAAAAACTGGAAAAGTTGAATATTAAGTCGTCTGAAGTAGATCAGGTTTTAAAGAAAAATAATATTACTGACTATGATCAATGTTTAATTCTGTACCGTGAAACAGATGGCAGCTACTATGTTCAGGCTAAAGAAAAATATCTTAACAGAAAAAAGGTGAACTAGTATGAAAACTCTGATTATTGCAATTTTTGTTGTAGTAGCTGTCTACAGCTTAGGCATATATATGTCCGTTACTTTAGATAATTACTTGGATGCAGCCGATAAAATATTGGGGGAGATAGAGGAGGCTACTAAAGAAGAGAACTGGGAAACAGTACGCGAGCAGTTAGATAATTTGACTGCCATGTGGCCAAACAAGCACACCATTCTCGCTTATTTTATCGACCATAATGAGTTAGACCGAATTGAATTCGGCATTTCCCGCATAGAAGGAGAGAATATTTTAAATGACAAATCACTGCTCTATCCTGAGATTGTGAGTTTGAGAAAAATCATTGAACAGGTTAGAGGCAAGTACTCGTTTAAACTTTGTAATATTTTTTAATCAGTGCCTGTTTATTTCTCTCAAAAAAACACTGACGCGGATACATTCACGTCAGTGTTTATTGCTGTTAATCTATTTTCTTCTCAGTATTTTACCAGGAAATACATCTATCTGAGTTCCACTGTCGATTACCAGCTGACCATTTACTATTACTGCTTCTATCCCGGCAGCATACTGATGGGGATCAGTATAAGTAGCTTGGTCGATGATCGAATCAGGGTCGAAGATAGTGATATCAGCGTAAAATCCTTTTTTTAGCAGACCGCGATCCATCAGTTTAAAACGAGAGGCAGGGAGTCCAGTCATTTTAAACACGGCTGTTTCAATCGGCATTATTTGCTTCTGCAGGCTGTACTGGCCTAGTACTCTGGCAAATGTTCCATAAGCTCGAGGATGAGGTTTGCCAGTTGACAGTATACCGGTGGTGGCCATGCAGGAGCCATCAGAGCCGATCATGACCAGCGGGTGCTTCATTACCTGTTCAACATCTTCTTCGCACATTGAAAAACGTACCATACTGGTATTAAAGTCATCGTCAAGTAACAAATCTAAACAGGCATCCACTGGATCTTTGCCCATTTGCTCGCCAATTTCGACCAGATTTAAGCCCTCGTATTTTTCATTATGCTCCTGATTACAGTTAGAGACCATTACACAGTCATATCGATTGATGCCGGTCTTGGGCGTTGACATCTGCTGCTTTATCTTGGCTCGGGTTTCCGGATCTTCGACTCGCATTCTTAAACTGCCGACCCCGCCATCATGAGCCCATTGGGGAATCAAGGTTTTCAGACTGGTGCTGGAGGCAATGTAAGGGTATTGGTCGAGGGTTACATCAATGCCTTCTTCTCTGGCTGCTTCAATTATGTTAAATCCCTCGTTTACTAAGCCCCAGTTTTCGGCATTGCAAACTTTGTAGTGAGAGATATGGATTGGTATATCAGCCTCTCTGCCAATCTCAATAGCCTCGTTAATAGAATCCAGCAGTTTGTCCTTCTCATTTCTCATATGAGTAGCATACAGGGCGTTATACTGGCTTAAAGTGTGACCCAGAGCAATCAGCTCTTCTATTTTGGAATAGCATCCAGGGGGATAAATCAGGCCGGTAGACATGCCATGAGCCCCTTCTTCCAGAGATTTGGCAAGTACAAACTGCATTTCCATCAGTTGTTCATTAGTTGGATCACAGTTGTCTTCGCCTACTACTACGCGTCTGATATTGCCATGACCAACCAGAGGAATTACATTAACTGCAATCTTGTTTTCTTCTAAAGCGGTTAAATACTCAGCAAAAGAGCTAAAAGACAGACCTAAATTCTTGAGGTTATAGCCAAAAAAGTCACGCTGATCGGTTGATCTTGGCGCAGCAGAGGCTCCGCATTGGCCAATAACCTCGGTCGTAACCCCCATTCTAATTTTGCTCTCTGCTTTCGGATTAATGAATAAAGGAAAGTCAGAGTGAGAATGGGCATCGATAAAACCAGGGGTGACAAATTTGCCCTCAGCATCAATTGTCTTGTGGGCTGTTGCTTCAATGCATTTGGAGATTTCTACTATTTTTCCATCTTTAATCAGTATATCTCCATAAAACCAAGGCGCACCAGTTCCATCAATAATCTTGCCGTTTTTTATAAATATATCGTTCATGTTATAATCCTTTCAAAAGCTATATTGGTCAATGTGTTATTCTGCTAACACCGCCCAACTCCTTCAAGAAGTTGACTTTTAGTGATTTAGTTTTTATTATGACAATGGATAGTATTATGGTATTACATATTGAGAAAGGTGATACTTTGAGCGAACATTATTTTTCTGAGAGACCTCAGAGCAAGCATGATCTTAAAACCCTCAGTTATTCTGTGCCTAATTCTGACCAGACCTTAACACTTCAGACAGATGCGGGGGTTTTTTCAAAAAGCAAAGTAGACTATGGCAGTGATCTAATGATTAAAACCTGTATCCCAACGCCTGGCAGCAAGGTTCTTGATATGGGCTGTGGTTATGGGGTAATCGGGCTAAGCCTAAAGGTAAGAGATCAGTCATTAAGAGTATTCCTGTCCGACATAAATAAAAGGGCTGTGGAGTTAACCAGGTTGAACGCTACCGGTAATAACGTTGAGGTTGAGGTGATAAACTCCAACGGGTTTGAAAAAATTAATGAGAAATTTGATTATATTTTAATAAATCCTCCGATACGAGCTGGTAAAAAGGTAATCAATACCATTTTGACGGACAGCAAAGACTATTTACTTCAGCAAGGGGAGCTGTTTGTGGTCATCAGAAAACGTCAGGGAGCCCCATCACTGCAGCGGTTTTGTCAAGACTTGTATGGCAATTGCCAGAAAATCAGTAAAAGTGCAGGGTATTGGATTCTAAAATCAGTGCAGCAATAACCAGTATATGTCATCCTAAGCCGCAGAATATTGCGGCATTTCTATTCTAAATGTTCAACGGTTTGAATAGAATGTTTTGAATAATAGTTAAAGGATGATTAAATTTGAATACTATAGTTGAGAAGATTTATGAGCTGCACAAGAAATCACTCGAATATGTCTTAACAGGTAAAACTCCAGTATGGCACAGTAATAGGAGTGGTTTGCTGCAAATGCCCGGGATCATCTGTAATAAGGACAATTCCTGTTGTCAGCTATACAAGCTCAATTTTATGCCTAAAAATTCCTTCGCTCGCAGAACCGTCTGCAGCGCCTTGCAATTGCTTACAGAATTACCTTTCAGTGCAGAGAGCGGTGAGCAGCTTGTAAACTCACTGCTGTGGAGCAATTCATTTAACAGCCATTTTGCTGAAGCCTTTGTGACCACTATTTATGAAGCTAATGATTTATTTGAGCTGGGAAAAACAAAATCAGCCCAGCTATTAATTCCAGTGGGGAAAAAAGTAGAACAATTTCAAGTTAAAACTAAGTTGGTAAAAGAGGGAATAGTGCATGCATATACTAATTCAATTACTGATTTACTAAGCCAGCCCTGTTTGGATTATTGGGAGGAGAGGTATGCAGGCATCATCCTAATTGAGTAGTTTCTTTCCACTGTGCTTCCAGAATTATGGCTATCTCGGCGTCATTCGCTAAAAAATTTACAAACATATACTGCCTCGTATTATGTTTGTAAATTTTTTTGCTATTCCTTGATCTAGCCATAATTTTGGAAGCCACGTTATGACTTTCTTTTCGTCATTTATTCACTCTTATCTACGAAGTAAACCTATTACTAAGATTAGTAGGCTTCAAGCACACTTTGTCATACGAAGAAATTTTCTCAAAGATATACTACTCGTATTATCTTTG
>JANQLZ010000113.1 GCA_028280325.1 Bacillota bacterium | reverse complement strand
TTAAAGTGGATCAATTCAGCTGAGGAGAACAATGATATTAGACTGGTATACGGTGCTTTTGATAATGATACATTTATGGGATTTGCAGGAGCAAGTATTGCCGAAGTTAGTGATTCACAAAACGGAATTGAGTTAAACTATCTGTTTGTTAAGGAAGAGCACAGAGGAAAAGGCTTATCGCTTAAGTTACTTGACAAACTACTGAATGAGTTTGCTCCTAAAGGGTTTAAAGAACTAATTGTCTACAACTATCACGTTTCTCCTTCGAATAAGTATTATCGCAAATTTGGCGGAAAAGTAAAAAAGCAAACTTCGGAAATGGATGGAAAACTATTAGTAGATGTATTTAGCTTAGACATTGAGAATCTTAAAAAAATAATAGAAAAAAAGCTAGGTGCTTAAGCCTAGCTTTTTTTTGGATGTGAACAGCTCTCTCAATGCCTGTAGAACCAAGAATCAGGAGAATGTTCTTATACGTTGGTCCGGTTTGAACCTGCCCTTGGATTAATACGTCAACCCTCATGTCACTGTGTAAGAACAAATTTACTATTCAATCTCAATCAGTTGAAATTTAGACTGATGCTTGTATTCAGTTCTGGGAATTCTGCCATAAACCAGTAATTCCTCGCCAGAAGGTGAAAATCTGGCAACATAAGCTAAGTAATCCGGTGGTGTCAGCCATTTTTTCTCGCCGGTATTCCAGTCAAACAGAAGAATTGGTGCAGTAACATTTTTTCCTTCGAGATTGGTACACTTTAGAGCAATCTTACTGCCATATGTATCAGCTATTTTTATTTTTTCAAAAGAAATATTGTTGACAGGATCTTCGAAAAAGAACTGCTTATAGCTTAAATCTTCAACATTATAAACGCGAATCTCTTTTTTATCCTCCATATATAGTGGTTCACAAATGCCGATCATATATTTGTTGTCATCGGTAAGGGTAAAATTTGTAGTTGAATAGAATTCAAATACTTTCTCTGAATTTCCACTCTTATCTACCATCCAAATAACTGCGCTCTCACTGTATGTTCCTATCTCTAAAAACGTTACGTATTGGCCA
The DNA here is from genome assembly GCA_028280325.1 of Bacillota bacterium. GTDB lineage: Bacteria > Bacillota > UBA994 > PWPR01 > PWPR01. Next base: position 12,096 of record JANQLZ010000113.1, on the reverse strand, counting down.
TCTTCAGACCAGACAGGTTTTGAGTACCAGCTGGCCTTAATCATGTTGCCCTCAACAGATTTAATCAGCTCCTCTGTAGCCTGTTTAATTACCTGATAGTTTTCCAGCTCATTGATTGGAAAAACTGCAATGTCTCCAGTGATCATTCTGGCAGCGCAAAGTCCGTCTTTGTTAATACTGACCAAAAAGTTCTGATCAAATCTGGTCTTGGCCTCTTCTCCAAAGTAATGCGAATACTTAAACTCTTCCCCGTTATATATCTGACATTCAGTTTCATCATATATATACATCTTGCTTTCTCCGAAGACAATATCTTTTTTGGAAATATCAGTGCCACCGGCATAAAGTAGTTTTTGCTCGTCAGTGTAAACATTGTAAAGAAAGGTTTTTACAAAATGTTCATCGGGCTTTATTTTGGCCTTATCACTTTCTTTATGAGATACTTGAATGACGATATTCTCATTATCCCTCCACTCAAAATTAAAAATGACATATCTCATCAATTGGTCAAAAATACTGGGTTCTATTTCAGCCGGCTCTGAAGTATCAACAGAGCCATTCAGACACCCACTCAGTATTAAAGAGATTACCAATAGTGATACGGCAAATATGTTTTTACTGTTACTCACCTGACATTACACCTTTCAACATCTATTACAAATTTATATTACCATAAACAGTTTCATAATGATATATTTAACAGCCATGGGGACGGTTCTGCTGGCTAGCCAGCAGACCCGTCCCCATGGCGAGATAAACATCATTATTTGTTATCTTTTTTTGCTCAACACCAGCATGGAGCCGCCAAAGCCAATGATACACCATATGCCCAAATTAATGTAATGCCAGATTGAAGCGGTAAATGTTGTTTGGGCCAAAGATGCCCGCATGGCTTCTCCCATGGAATAAACAGGCAGCACCCTGTGCACAGCTTGCAGCCACTCGGGTAGATTCTCAATAGGAAAATTTATTGGAGAAAACATCAGGGCCCCGAATACTGTGATCTGAGTGATTATCATAGCCACTTCTTCTTTACACAAAAAGGCAATACCGTAACCTATGCCAATACAGGTCAACGAGGTAAACAACACTCCTGGAACTACTGTGAATGAAAGGCTAAAGCCGGGATTATAGACAAAATGGGCAAATACAATTGATAAAATTACACTTGGAATGCTGATAATCAACCAGATTAAGGTGTCTGCTATCAAAAGTACTGGACGTTTTACCGGCCAGGTGCGTTGGTAATCGATATAGCCCTCACTTTTTGACATTGTGACCAGCTGCGGCAGCATTACCAGTCCGGTTATAATTAATATATAGGCTGGTGCCCCTGTCGAAAGGTATAAAATAGCTTCGCTTGTTGCATTTCCTATCAGAAAATTAAAGCCCGTGATAATCCCGAAAGATAAGAACACAAATAGCAAAGCGAAAAAAGAAAGCATACCTCTGCGCCTGAGAAACTGCATTTTCATCACACTTTTTATTCCTACGATCGCACTCATTAAGACTGCCTCCTTTCTTCAGTGGTAAGCTCAATATAGACATCTTCTAAGGTAACCGGTGAAATAGCATAATCAATTATTTTACCCTCATCAACCCTTTGCATCACCCAGTTTATTGATTGTTGGGCATGTTCAGGCTTTAGTTTATAGATTAATTTAGAGTTTTGCTGCCTGTTAAAGATAATCCACTCCGGCAGTTCGATACTGTTAAAGCTATTAGCTGGGGTCAGCTCCAGTTTGAGCAGGCTGTCTACCTTTTTCTTGATTTCACTGATACTGCCCTGGGATACAAACCTGCCCTGATCCATGATAGCAACCTTATCTACCACCCTTTCTGCCTCTAAAATATTATGAGTTATTAAAATAACCGAAGTACCGTCCTTTTTGATTCCTCCAATATAATCCCACAAATATCTGCGCCTGACCGGGTCTACATCATTTGTCGGCTCATCTAAAATTACCAGTTTTACCGGAGCAATAGCTGCCATACAAAATGCGGTGAGCCGCTTAACGCCACCGGATATCTGTTCACTCGGCTTATCAACCCATTCGGTTATCCGTAGGCTTTCAAACAGTTCAGCACTTCGTTTTTTTACTGTTTTTTTATCCAGGCCTCTCATTTCACCCATAATAGCTACTGCTGCCTGAGGCGTTATCTCGTTGAGAGAAATCTGGGATTGTGGCTGCAAAGAGCAGATTTGTCGAGCAATACCAGGTGAGCGAACCACTGAGCTGTTATTTAGCAGGATATCCCCCTGGGTAGGCTTTAATAATCCCATAATCTGATTAACAATTGTTGTTTTCCCAGCACCATTATGGCCCAGCAACCCAAATACTTCTCCTCTATCTACGTTAAAAGATATACCGTCATTGGCTACCACCTTATGGCCTTTTTTATTGAAGATCTTGCTTAGTTCCTGTACTTGAAGTAGCATTTGATTCCTCCTTTTTTACAGCAAGTTCCTGTTCTACTTCTGCGAGTAATGTAGTCAGTTCAGAATCAATAATTTTTAACCATTGAATTGCAATTTCCAAAGTTTTAAGAGAATAGTACTTTAAAGGATCCGATTCTCCAGAGATATATTGTTCTAATAATTTCTCATACTGCACATACTCAGTGGAAATTGTATCGCTGATTCTTTTCATCATTTTCAGACATTGCAATCTGTCCTCAATAGCTAATGTACCTAAAAAATAGAGTCTTATTGATACAATATCTTCAAACTTTTTTTCAGGAATCTCTTCCAGCATGGTATTCCTGAAATAGACTCTGCCCGCGTCAGTAATGGTATAAAGATTTCTGATTCGACCGTTGTGCATCTGTTGCTCAACTGTTACTAATCCCCTCTCTAAAAGCTTTTTTAAGGCAGGTTGAATACTGCCTAAACTCGCTGAGTAAAAGGGAGACACTTTCTGCTCTAAAGCTTTTTTGATGTCGTATTGACTAAATGACATGACCATCAGATATCCTAAGATAACAAATTGCATTACTACCCACCTCTTATACTGCTTCTTTTCCAAGCTCATTTCAATAACAGAAATGCTATTGAATATACCTAATAGTAACATACCTATTAAGTATATGCAATAGCATATTTTAAGATTATCCAGAAATGTGTCTACTTCTATCAACTATTAACCTGTTGTTCTCAGTTTATACATCAAGCTTTACTCTGAAAATGCAGCTCTCTGCACCAGATATTACAGTTTCAACTGGCTCGATAAGGATGTTTTCTCCAAACAGAGGCGTAAACATTGGTTCAAAAAATACTGCTGAACACTTGCAATAAGATAAAGGAATTGCTTTACTTACATGGTTTATATATTGACAATGACACCTTTCCCCAATAAGCGTCTTATTGGAAGGACAGCCCCCTCCACAATCACAGGCATACATTTTTTCAATATATATTGCCTTTTCCTGCGGTTCGTACCAAACCCGCCTGCCTATAACATGTTTGCTGTTCATTTCGTTAACAAAGCTTTGTACATCTGAACTTTGATCAAAAATCCTCTTTGCCTCTGCTATTTTATAATCCTCCAACTGACAGGGGCAGGCTTCTTTATATATTTTTTTCCAGTCGCAGGTAGCAACAGCTCTGATAAAGCATTCGGTAAAGCCCAGACGTTTATAAATATTGATTCCGCTGGTTTCAGCACGTAGAGAAATGGTTTTAATACCCCTTTTGCCCAAGTCGATTAAGGCTTTATCAATTGCTGCAGTTGCAACCCCGTTACGACGGTGTTCCTCAAGTGTGGCTACTAATTCTAATACAGATGTATCACCATCCGTTATTGTCATACAAGAGGTTACAGCTTTGCCGTTTAATATTCCCAGGTAAAGATATGTATTTTCCAGTTCGAGAATATCAGTAAACTGTTCCAAAGTGACAAGTTCACTGCCGATAAGAGCTGTGTTTACAATATTAAGCCATGTTTCTAACTGTTCTTTGCTGTGCACCTCGATTATCTCAATATTATTGGTATCAGTTACCTGGCTTACATAATCATCTATTTTCATCATCATTCCTGAACCAGTAGTATCTATAGAAAAACCCCTCTGTGATAAAATATCTGCTAAGTTTGGAGGTTGGGTATTAGGGGTAATCAGGATAGAATCAGGCATGATTCCTGCCTTAATATAGGAAATCATTTGTTGAATACGAAAATCTCGGTCTTTTTCTTTTATGTTAACCGAAAATATTCTTTCAAACCCTTTACCTGTATCAGCTTTCAGAAAACTTATATCTCCTAAGGTCAGGGATTCATTGCGCATTTTACCCCACGTTATCCATGATAGCTCTATACCCTTTTCGATAATATCTGCTTCATATTGTGAAAACATATTAACACCTCATCTTTTTTTATGATCGTATCAAACAATTCACGACAACTGCATGTCACTATTAAAGATAATAATCAGTTCTCTCATTAAAAATTACAATAAACTATTGAACTATTCGAACTAAAGTATTATAAAATTAAGATAAGCATTCTTAGTTAATCAGAGGAGGAAATTTTGTGAAGAACTTAGTTAAATTAATAGTAGTGTTTTTATTAATGGTTTTATTTACTTGCAATGCAAATGCATCTGAAATGGTTACGATCAGAGCCAATAAGTATACCATTTTGAATCTGGAGGTTAATAAAAATTATTATATTGATGATGACAGTAATCGATTAATGATACCTATGTCGATGGCCAGAGAAGTTTTAGACCTTCATTTTATAGGACACGACAAAGTAACTAGTCAAAAGATTTTTAGATTTTTTAATAAAGAAATACGCCTTGCTGTTGGAGATAAGCAAGCCTTTATTGATGGTGTAGAGTACACCATGGATGTTGCCCCGCAAAGAAAAGAAAATATTCTGGAAAGCATGTTTATACCAATAAGAATACTGATAGATAGTTTTGAGATCGAAGCAGAATGGAATCACGAATGGAAAGAACTATCTCTGGCAGATGAAAGATTTCCTGTCGAAAGAAATATTATTGAATTTGGCCTTAGGAATTACCAAAGCAAAGATGATTATGCCATGAGGCTAGTCTCTTATACCCTACTTGACGATAATAACCCTAGCAAAATTTCAGTAACTTTTGAGAACATATCGGGTTCTGATTTTGGTGATCCAAAAAATTTTCTGCCTTACCTGATCACCCCTACCTATTCAGGCTTACTTGCACTTGATGTTAACAACCTGAAAAAGGAGCAGCGGCGAACATATGAAATAGAGCCCAATGTTAATATCAACAGCACTAATTTTATTTTTTTTGATACAGTCAGGGAATAAAATATTCAGCAAGCTGTTTGGCCCACATCTTGTGATTTTCAGAATTATTTCTTTTATAAACACATAGCAAATATTGTTGATGCACAGAATAAGATTGACAGTTTTGCTATGAGGAGTGTTTTGATGAAATATAAATATGAAAGCGGCTTATTTGCCCCGACATCCTGCCTGAGAAGTATCCTGACTAACAAAAGTTATTTTGCGCCTAAACAGAATCAAGTATACAGTGAAGAGTTGTTGTTTGGAATTTCAGGTGGGATTGGCATCGGCTATATTCTGTGGAACTATAAAACCAAGAACAGGATTCAGTTGTCTCTGCATTTCCACAACCATTGGGGCAAAGAAATCCGCACCATGGTTGATCTGTGCAGACGCTTAGGCCTGGAAATTACCATTGCTGATACTACCAGCTCCCGCAAGGCTTATAACAATTTGCGGGTACTGCTGGACAAAGGAGAACTGGTTATAGTCTGGGTAGATCGTAATAAGCTGCCTTACAATTTTGAGCCTCTGGATAAACATGAAAAAACACCTCATCCAATAGTAATTACTGCTTTCGATAAAGAAAACAATACCGTAACAGTCGCTGATATGGCCAAAGATGCCTTTCAGATATCGATGGATGATTTAATTAAGGCGCGAAGAAATATTCCTTCTTTAAAAAACTGCCTGGTTCAAGTTAAAAACTATACTCCGGCAGAACATTTATCAACGATAGTGACCGCAGGCATTTACGATGTTATTGAAAAACTGGGGACAACCTCTCAGTCTTTTTCGCTTCCGGCTTTGAAAAAATGGACAAAGCTTTTAATTTCTGATGCCAATCAAAAAAGCTGGTCAACAATTTTTGCCGACAGTACAGATCTGTTTACCGTGCTGGCTAAAATATTTGAAAACACCGTTCTCTATGCTGGTGATGGCCATGCCCTGCGCCATTTATATGCTGACTTTTTGGCTGAAGCAAAAAACATTTTGCAGCTGCCGGAGCTGGATGAAATAGCTGGCTTATATCGCAAGGCCGGTGATCAATGGGTTGATTTTGCCCATACTGCCTTTTCTGACGAGATAAAGCTGTTTAAAATGGCCAAGCAACTGCTCAGCCAAAAGCATACCGCCTTAAAAGAGCTGGGCTTCACCTCAGCAGCCACCCTGAAAACGTCGGCCGGTCAGCTGCAGGAAATCTATCAGGAATGCTCTGATGCATTTCCATTAAACGGCAAGCAAGTCACTGAGTTGTTTCACAATATGGCTGACAAGCTGTTTCAGGTCCATAATACAGAACTGCAGGCTCTGCATCTACTGGCTCAGACAATGGACACGGCTAATACGGCTGCCTTACGTGTTTGAAACAGGCCTGGGGCCGTAAAACTGATAATAGTCGACCTTAATCCGGCCGTTATAGAGTTTTCTTTTGCGATCTGCTTTTCTGTTAACTGTCTTTTCGAAATTGGGATCAGCAGTAACAATGTAAAAGGACCAGGTTCGATGCTGAAACATCAGTTCTTTAAGGGTGTATTCTATTTGTTCCAGCTCAGCATCAGAGCCGATTCTTTCACCATAAGGGGGATTAGTTATTAATATTCCGTATTCCTCCAAGTAGTCAATGTCGGCGATATCGCCGGTGGTAAAGACAATATCTGCTGCTACCCCGGCCTGATCAGCATTTTCCTTAGCAATTTCGATCAGCTGAGAATCAATGTCGCTGGCCTTGATCTTTAGTTTAAGGTCGTGATTTATCTCCGCCAAACCCTCGCTGCGAACCTGCTGCCAAAGATCCTGGTCAATTGTTCCCCAAGATTCAGCCGCAAATTTACGATTTAGTCCAGGAGGTATATTACGCCCCACCATGGCAGCCTCAATGGCTATGGTGCCAGAACCGCACATTGGGTCCAGCAGCAAGCGGTGAGGGCGCCAGTAACTGAGCAGAACCATACTGGCCGCCAGAGTCTCTTTTAACGGGGCCACACCGGAGGTTTGCCGGTAACCGCGTTTATGCAGGCCCGGCCCGCTGGTATCGAGCGCCAGAGTGACGATATCCTTTTCGATGAAAAAGTCAATGACGTATTCCGGGCCATTCTCCGGAAACCTCGTTCTGCGATACACCGAACTGAGACGTTCGATAATTGCTTTTTTAATTATTGACTGGCAGCTGGGGACACTGTGCAGTTTGGAGTTCTTGGACCTGCCTTTCACCACGAAACGCCCGCTGGGCACCAGCCATTTTTCCCAAGCCACAGCTTTGGTACCCTGAAACAGGTGCTCGAAAGTAAATGCCTTAAACTGATTGTTAAGAATCAGCACCCTTTCTGCCGTACGCAGCTTGATATTGGTAACAGCAATATCCTTAATGGTTGCCTCAATAGCTATTCTGCCGTTATCAGTATTTATAATATTGTAACCCAGCGTTTTCAGTTCACGCTTGGTTACCGCCTCAATACCAAATTCTGTTTTTACCAGCAGCTTTATTTTTTCCATCATTTTTACACCCCGATTAAATGAGCTAATTGCAAATTAAATATATTGAAATAATAACACAACTCAGCTTTATCCCAAACCCTGTGGTGGTGGGTTTCCTGCGTAAACGGAGTGGAATTGCTTTTACAATAGCTCAACTATTGCTTGAACAATGGCCTGGAACGATTGTGGGGCGATCGTTGGGCAATAGTTTGGCAGTTGTGGGGTCATGGTGGGCGATTGTTTTTTGCAACTCCTGAGACTATTACTAAGCAATTGATTTCCTATCGTTCCAACTATTGTTAAAGCTATTGTTCAACCATTGTTCTAACTACTGTTCCAGCTATTGCATAAAAATTAATGCCAGTTTAAGGAAGGATAACAGTTTCAATTACCGAATAATGGTATGAAGCTATAAAAGTGAGGTGGATTAATTGGATCAGAAAGATCTGCAGCATATTGCTGAAAAAGTTATCCAGGCTTCGCAGGCTGATCAAACCCAGGTCAGTATTAATTTAAATAGCGAAGCATTCAGCCGATTTAATGAAAACTATATTCATCAAAATCTAGTGAGAAGCACTGTTTCAGCCCAGATTAAGGTTGCGGTTGGTAAACAGTTGGGTAGCATTACAGTCAGTGACATATCAAAATGGCCCAAAATTGAAGAGGCGTTAAACCAGGCTATCGCCATTGCAAAAATGCAGCCTCCCAGTAAAACCTTTGTCACTCTACCTGACATCAGCCAGGAAAACCCTGAAAAACAAACCGATCCTCAACTGGTCGATTTTTCTGCCAGGCAGCGAGCTGAGATAATCGGCCAGGTAATAGATTATGCAGTTTCCAAAAAACTGGTGGCTTCAGGTACATTTTCAATCACCACCGGGCAGCAGCTGGTGATGAACTCGTTGGGTTTAAATGTGTTCTCACCTTATGCTCATGGCTTTTTTAGAAATATCATGAATAATGGCAACTGTACTGGCTATGCCGATCAGGTGATAACTGAAATTGACAATTTCACACCGCTGGAACTGGCTGAGCTGGCAGCTGAAAAAGCGTTGGTCTGTAACGAGCCGCTGAGGATCAATCCCGGTAAATATACGGTTCTGCTTGAGCCTATTGCTGTTGCCGACTTGATTCGCTTTGCCGGTATGCATACCTTTAACGGTCAGGCTGTAGAGCAGAAGCGCAGTTACTTAAGTGAAAATATGGGCAGTGCCATAGTCGACAGCAGAATAACAATTACTGACGACGCCCATAATCCTCTGTCACCCCACTTACCATTTGACGGTGAAGGAGTAGTTCGCCACAGGGTTCCTTTGATTGAAAACGGCATTGCTAAAGGTGCTGTCTATGATTCTGCCACTGCTTATCGCTACAACAAGCCATTAACTGGCCATTTAGGCAGATACAATAGCGCCGCTCCGGCCTTTATGGTCATGGACAACGGCGATACCAGCCGAGCCGAATTGATTAAAAATATGGATCGCGGTATTATCATCAATCGCTTTCACTACACAAGCTGTCCGGAGCCTTATCGAGTGGTGGCCACCGGCACTTCCCGCGATGGTACGATGTGGGTGCAAAACGGCAAGATTAAGCAGCGCATCAATAATGTCCGTTTTACGCAAAGTGTGTTAGATACTTTAAACAACATCATAAAAATCGGCGATGATGCTCGCCCGGTGCGAGACTGGTGGAGTACATTTATTTCCATCTTTCCTTCTTTACTGGTTAAAGATTTTAATATATCAGGAACAACCACATTTTAACGGGGGTGAGATAATGAAACAAGAACTTAAACAGGGTATTGAAAAAGCCCAAAAGCTGGGCGCTACCTATGCAGATATTCGCTTTACCCGCCGGGATTTTGAACGCATTAACGTATCAGGAGAATCGATTACCGGTATGGTCAATAGCAGTGATCAGGGTGTTGGGGTGCGTATCCTCTATAAAAACGGCTGGGGTTTTGCTTGCCTGCCGGTCAGCAGCGAAGCAGAACTTAGAGATGTTTTGCCTGAGGCCGTCGATCAGGCGATGTCCATTGCCAAAGCCAGTAATGCCGTCAATAAGCAGCCAATTGAGCTGGCACCTGCCGCAACAATGGAGGCGGCGTACAACACTTCGGTTAGAATCGATCCTTTTGCCATGAAAACCGAAGATAAAGCTCAGTTTCTGCTCGATGCATTGGCAGAGGCCAAGGTTGCCCCTGCTATTACTGTCAACAGCGGTTTTATCAGGTTATTTAAAGATGAAAAGTATTTTGCCAGTACTGATAATTCGTATATTCACCAAACCAATGTGCAGACCGGCGGCAGAATAAATGTAGTGGCTACCGCAGCCGGTCAGGCCCAAACACGTCATTTTCGAGATCACGGCACTGGCGGCTGGGAACTGCTGGAACAAATGAATCTCAGAGACAAAGCAAAAACGATTGGTGAGGAAGCTGTGCAACTGTTAACTGCGCCTTCCTGTCCCCATGAAACAACTACCCTGATTCTGGGCAGCTCCATGGTGGCATTACAACTGCACGAATCCTGCGGCCATCCGACCGAGCTGGATCGGGCTTTAGGCAGTGAAGCGACATTTGCAGGCACCAGTTTTTTAAACCCGTCAGATTGGCGGAAAACCCGCTACGGTTCAGATATTGTCAATATTAATATGGATGCTACTGTTCCCCAGGGTTTGGGGACCTTTGGCTACGACGATGAAGGCATACCAGCCCAAAACACGCCGCTGATCAAGGATGGAATTTTTTATAACTACACCACCTCACGGGAAACTGCTCCACGGTTTGGGCAGGTCAGCAACGGGGCCATGCTGGCCGACGGCTGGTCTCATATTCCGCTGATCAGAATGAACAATATCTGTCTTGAGCCCGGAGACTGGACCCTGGAAGAGATGATTAAAGACACCGATCACGGGGTGCTTTTAGATGTCAGCAAAAGCTGGAGCCTGGACGATAAACGGGTCAATTTTCACTTTGGCTGTGAACTGGGTTATCAGATTGAAAACGGTGAAATAGTATCGATGCTGAAAAACAATGCTTATACTGATTTAACCCCGCATTTTTGGCAGTCCTGCGATGCCATCGCCAATAAGGATCACTGGCACTGCTGGGGCCGACCCAGCTGCGCCAAAGGCGAGCCGGTACAAATTGCCAATGTCGGGCATGGAGCTGCTCCGATACGGTTGCGGGGGGTCTCTGTAGGCATCCACGAGTGATGGTGAGAGAGTTTCTTACTAACTGAGCTCCCATAATTAAACCTATTCCTGCGTCTTACGCAAAAAAAATTGCAAACATATACTAGCTCGTATTATATTTGTAATTTTTTTTGCTATTCCTTGATCTAGGCTCAATTCTGTGAGCCTAGGCTTAATGATACTTGCAGGCGGTTAGGTGTTTAGTCTTAAGAATTATTCTAAACCGACCTCTCTTATTTTGTTACTTGGCGAATAACGAGATGAAATCGAGCTCAACCCAACCACTGTTGTTGAATAGTAGTTTAACAGTTGTTCAGTTTACCGCATAAAAAACTTTGTTAAAGCAAAAATCTGCTCAAAGATATACTACTCGTATTATCTTTATCGCAGATTTTCTCTTTTTCTTGATCTAGGCTCAATTCTGTGAGCCTCGACTTAATGATACTTTGCGTCAGTCAGAAGATCGTTCCAACTGATACTGATTGTAGGGGCGAACCTCGTGTTCGCCTGTTTATTTAAATAAGTAATTAGCCACCTCATTTATTTATGTGTTTACAAACTGCTATCTGATTCTTTAACAGGCTTTATACTCATAGTTGTATGCAATCATGTTATCCAACTGCCAAACTATTGCCAACCTATCGCCCCACAATTGTTTATACAATCGTTCAGCTATTGTAAAAAACCTATTGCCCGACAAGCATAATCCTACTTTAACAAGATCTCAACTGCTGAGCCCGGTTAATCAGTTTGCTGTAGAGATAGATATCGGGCTGGCTAAAATTTCTGCTGGTAAATTCTGCTATTGAAAACCATTTCACTCCACTGTTTTCATCTTTTTTTGCTGTAAGTTTTTCTTGTTCATCGGTTACAAGGATATAGGCTATTGAAAGATGCAAATGAATACTGATATAGTTCCCTCTTTTCCAATGGCCACCTACAGGCAGAATATCCAGCGATGCAATATCTGGAACCAGTGGTACTACAAAACTAACGCCGGTTTCTTCTTTGGCCTCCTTGATGGCAACCTGTATCAAATCTGTTTCTCCGTCAGCATGTCCTCCGGTCCAGCTCCAGGTGTTTAAAATATTATGGTGAACCAGAAGCACTTTATTTAACTGCTTATTCATGATAAATCCTGAAC
>JANQLZ010000087.1 GCA_028280325.1 Bacillota bacterium | reverse complement strand
CAAAGATAATGCAACCAGCATATCTTTTAGCAGATTTTTTCGTGTGACACAGAGATAGCATTAATTGTAGGAGCTCCGTGGAACGAAGCCCAACCAAGGAAGAAAGGAAGAAATATATGAACATCGCAAAAGACTTCGCTCAGCATTTAGCGGATAAAGGCTTAGGCACATTGAACGTAGACATATTTTACGGCGATATGCCGGCCACTCCCGATAGATGCATTGTTGCTTTTGAATACGAAGGGCAGGAGAATGAGAATACCGGGCTCTACAATCCTGGCCTGAAAATCGTGGTGCGCAGCGAACCCAGTGATTATAATCAGGCGCGCAGCTTAATGCAACATATTGAAGACGAGCTCTGTAAAATCGGTAATGAGTATTATCCAGAGCTGGCCAGCGGCATTATCATCAATGCTACTCATTACCTGCGCGTTTACCCGGCACTGGGGGTAACCCCCATCGATCGAGACCCCAACAACCGGCGTCAATTTGTGCAAAACTATATTATACTAAAGTGAGGTAACAATTTATGGAAAAGCAAAGTATTAGAATCGGTGTTGATAAACTGTATTACGCTTTAATGCTGTCGGATACGGTCGGCGAAGCCAGCTACGCAAACCCGGAACAGATCCAGGGTACAACTGAAATCGCCCTGACTTTGAATAACACTGTGGGTACCTTCTACGCCGACGATGGCGCTTATGAGGCCTTTACTCAACAGGGCGATATTGAGTTTGCCATCTCCCTGGCCGGTCTTTCACAAGAGGTTAGAGCCCGATTAACCGGAGCACAGTATGATCCTTTAACCGGTTTAGCCGTCGACGGCCAGACTGACAGTCCGCCTAATGTGGCAATCGGTTTCAGAAGCCAAAAGGCCAATGGCCAATACCGGTATGTTTGGGTGCTAAAAGGCAAGTTCAGCAAAGCCAATGCTACTTATTCAACTAAAGGCAGTACTGTAACACCTCAGGCTGAACAGTATACCTATAAGGCTCTGAATCGCATTTATGACAACAACTGGCGTCAGATGCTGGACAGCGATGATGCCAATCTGCCAATCGGTTTAAACAATGCGGCCCTGAGTGACCCGATAACCGGCTGGTTCTCAAGCCCAAATTATCGGCCTGCGGCTCCTGGAACCCCTATTAGTGATCTGGCCGCAGCAACCGGCCTGACAACTGGCACTATTGGTTTAACATTCAGTGCACCAGCAGGGGCTACTCTGATTAAGGCTCAGGTTGAGGTATTGGGTTCTTGGATTGATGTGGCTACAGAGGCTTCGATTACAGCTGCCAGTACTTCGGCTAAAATTATTGGCCTGACAGCGGGCAATACTTATACCTGCAGACTGGTGGTTGTCGGTGGTGCCAGCAACGGCATTTCCAATTCTGCCGGGGCAGCTGCCGGGGCCTAGGTATGGCAGATAAAAAACATATATTTAAAATGCAGATAGACCAAGGCGGGCGTAAGTCTGCCTTGGTTGTTACCAGGCTGAAAACAGCTGTGGTAGTACCGCTCCAGCAGCTGCTACTCGATTATTCAGCTGGGCTTAACACCGAAGACTTTATCCTGCGAGCCTGCCAGTTGGTGGCTATGGCTATTAATGAACCAAGTATAACAGCCAAAACAATTGAAGAGAATTCTACAATAGAGGAATTGATGGCAGCGGTCGTAGCTATGAAGATATGGTGTATGGCTGTTCTAGGAGGAAACAACAACCCAAAAGTGGAGGGCGTCCCCGAACACCATCGGAAATAATATCGGATTTGTACAATGGTATTTACTTATATAATGCCAGAATGTTTGGATGGACGCCCGCACAAATCGACGAAGTATACCTGGATATCCTTTGGCAGCTGATGTTTCCGGAAAGCAAGCCAAATTCAGCAGTGTATATAGATCAAATACCGGGGTGGTGATTAAATGGCAATGGCTGATACAAATATCGATAAAATTAAGAACGAGACCAACTCTTCCATTGTATCAATAGAGGAAATGAATGGTATCTTAGAGGATTATTCTTATGAGCTGTACAGAGCTATTTCTGATTTAAATATTACCAATGAAACAATTGATTTCAATGCTGGAGACAAGCTGAAAGGGGTCTATGAAAACTTCTCCTGGCTAATTAAGTTAATGGAACTGGCTGGTGCGATTGGTGGTGGTCCGGTCCAAGGAGCTATATTGGGCACTACTGCTTATTTTGATGCAATGCTGGGTCATTTTGACCAAATTGAGGATCAATTTCAGAGTAAAGTTAATGAGAAAGCCCAGGCTCAATTCGCAAAAGAACAGCCCATCAGGGAGAACATAGTCGGATTGTTGAAAACCGCAGAAGACCAGGGCGGCACCCCGTTCACCAACAGAGATGATTTACTGGCTCATCAGGAGCAGGAGCGCCAGGAGCTGGAAAAAACCCACCAGGCTCAGATTCAGGCGATAACTGCTGAACTGACTGCTGCCAAAGAATCATATTCTGAAAAAATAAGCCTGTTTTTAGCTGATTTTAACGAGAAAAAGGCATTATTGGCTGAGCAGCTAAAAAATGAAGGGGATGTTTCGGCGGAATCTCTGGAGATTCTTGAGGAGCAGTACGGTGAAGAGCTGCGGCTGGCCGATGAGGCCTTCAGTGAAGAAGTTGACAAGCAAAATCAACTGCTACAGCAGACTATCGAAAACCAGGGTGCTGAGCGCGAACAGCTCTCAACCACCCAACTGCATGCGGTAGAAACCTTTCAGATTATTGGAGTAGCCTTTGGCAGTTCCCAGTCGGAAATGCGCAAAGAGATTGATGATACTAATACTCAGCTTCATCAACAGGCTCTAAAATTAAAGTCTGTATTGTCAAACTACCGGCAACTGATCTCTGAAGCCAAAAAGGAAGTAAAAATTCTTGAAGAAAGCCGCATCAACAAAGCAGGCGAATCCGACCTTGAGAATATGCCAGCTGGCGATAAGGCTGATGAAGAATATATTCTGCCCAGCAGCAGTAGCCCGCCTTCATACAACCAGCCTTACAGCCAGACGGAGATCGATGAAAGTGCTTCACGGTGGGAGAAATACTTGCTGGACGGCGATATAGCTCCGTTTCATAATGGAGGAATCTTTCGATCGCCGAGCGGGGAGTTTGAAGGATTGGCTTTACTGAAAAATAATGAATTGATCCTGACCCCTGAACAGCAAAGCCGTTTGCTAACCGGCCAGGCCGGTGGGTTGACCAACAACTTCAATATTGCCAACATGCACGTCAGGAACGAAAGCGACATTGACAGACTGGCCATGCGGCTCAATGTGCTGCAGCAGCTCAGGGCAAGGCAGGTGTAAATGATGAAAAATGGATTCACTTTTGATAGTCAGCACTGCAGCGAATTTGGGGTAGTAATGCGCAGTGTCAATCGGATGCTGCTGCCCCGACTGCAGCCCCGCCAGGTTAAAATCCCTGGCCGGCATGGTCGTTACGATTTAGGCGATCACAAATATGAGAATCGGCTACTGGCTTTAGACTGTTTTGTACAGCGGCAGGGTTTGCCGAAGCTACGCCAACTGGCCCGAGAGCTGGCACATTGGCTCAGTGTAAAAGCCAGGCTGGTTTTTGACGATGAGCCAGACAAATACTACCTCGGACGGTTATATGAACAGGTCGATTTTAAAAACATTTTAGGCAGTGGATTTTTCAGCCTGGTATTTGAGGTTGAACCCTTTGCCCATGGTGAGAGCCTGACGGTCAGCAAAACAGTGACCACAGCAGATAAAATTGAATTAAACTATTTGGGCACAGCACCGGCGGCAACCACAATTACGATCACCAATACCGGAGAAAATACAATAAACGGGTTTACTTTAACTTATGGGAGGTTAAATGATGGCAGCAATTAGCAATTATTTAGAAGAAAAATGGTTGAACACGATGCGGGGTAGCAGTTATACCGCTCCAGCAAACGTCTATGTAGCACTATTCACTACCCAGCCCACTGATGCGGTAGCTGGAACCGAACCGGCTGGCAGCAGCTACAACCGGCAGCCGGTAACCTTTACTACCCCAGTTCAGGACAACGATAAATGCACAATCAAGAATTCAACAGAGATAGTTTTTGCTGCGGCAACAGAATCCTGGGGCACCATCAGCTGGGTTGGCTTGTTCGATGCCGCTGCAGGGGGCAATATGCTCTGGCAGGGCGCTGTCAACACCGCCAAAACAGTAGATATCGATGATCAAGTGCGTTTTCAAATTAATGAACTAGTCATTACTCTGGAATAGGTCGTGCCATTATGGCCAATGCCGGATACAACAGAGGGGTTAAATACAATCGAACCCCATATAATACTAGAATTATCGCAACGACTTTAATCAACTCTAATCTGCTGGCAATCGGTGATTTACAGGCAAAACTCCGAGGATCGTTTATACTAACTGGTCTTTGGAGTGGACAAACCGGCCAGCAGAGCCGACTTGTTTCAGATCAGGAGCTTGGCGCCGGGTTTATGCTCAGCAGTCTGGTTGATCCTCGCATGATAGTAAGCAATATCCTGTCAATAGATTTAGCTGGCAGCTCTGACTGGAGCCTGAGGCTGATCAACACCAATTTCCTGGCTTCACTGCATAACGCCCAGTCTCAACTTCAGCCGCGTTTAATACGTGATCAGCAGGCCAGCGGAATAATGGAGTCTTACGGAGCAGGCAACTATCGCCTGGTACGCGATCGACAGGCTGGATCAATACTTGAAGGTGAGGGTATAGCCAACGCTCGGCTGTTGAGATATCTGTCATCCATAGCTGGGTTGGCAGGAATCAGCAGACTGATAGCTGAAGGCAGTCTGTTTTATATTATACGGTTTAATCAGCCGCTTCAGCCCGGAGAAACTGTGGTCATTGATGCAGGCAGCAGCATTGTCACTCACAATGGCCTGTTTGCGCTGGAATCTTTTACTGGCAAGCCACCGGTATTGGAGCCTGGGGCTTCTCGCCTGGAGTACGACGATAGTGAAGCAGCAAGAGAGGTCGAAATAAAAATTGATTATGTCAGCCAGTACAAGTAGGTGAACACTATGAATGGCACTTTAACTTACCATGGGAGCCTGGCTCCCAATGACATATTAATAATAGATACCTGCTCTCGCCAGGTTACCAGGAATGGCATCGATGTTTTAGACCAGATTTCAGGAAGCTTCTTTACCATTGAGCCCGGCTATGACCAGCTTTTATATCAGGATAATGAACAGCAGAGATTACTGGTAGTGTCTGTAACCTTTAAGCCGCACTGCCAATAGGAGTTAATTATGAGCCAAATACAGGAACAGGTAATAATCTATGATTTGCAGTTAAAGCAAGTTGCCCGTTTGGAAAATGCCTTTGACATCAGCTACGATCTGCGGATGAATCAGGCGGCGGCCGCCCAGTTCTCGCTGCCAGCCAGTGATGAAAAGAACCGGTTCTGCCAGGGTGGGTACTATGCAGAAATATTCGATAACGGACAGCGTATTGATCTATTTAAAATCACTATCCCCATC